>DATHQA010000294.1:0-5825 GCA_035483375.1 Rhizomicrobium sp.
GTCCATGAATCCGTTCGACGAGATTTCCGTCGAAGAAGCCGTGCGGCTGAAGGAAAAGGGCAAGGCCAGCGAAGTGATCGCGGTTTCGATCGGGCCCGCGCAGGCCAGCGAAACGATCCGCACGGCACTTGCGATGGGCGCCGATCGCGGCATCCTCGTGAAGACGGATGCGGAGGTCGAGCCGCTCGCGGTCGCGAAGATCTTGAAAGCGATCTGCGAAGCCGAACAGCCGGGCCTCGTGATCCTCGGCAAACAGGCCATCGACGACGATTCCAACCAGACGGGCCAGATGCTGGCCGCACTTCTCGGCTGGCCGCAAGGAACGTTCGCGCACAAGCTCGAACTTGGCGACGGCAGCGCGAATGTCGAACGCGAAATCGATGGCGGCTTGCAGACCGTCGAGATCAAGACACCCGCGATCGTCACGACCGATCTGCGTTTGAACGAGCCGCGTTATGCTTCGCTTCCCAACATCATGAAGGCGAAGAAGAAGCCTATCGACGAGAAATCGCCCGGCGATTACGGCGTCGATATCGCGCCGCGTTTGAAAGTGCTCAAAGTCACCGAACCGCCCAAGCGCACCGCAGGCGTCAAAGTGAAAACCGCCGCAGAGCTTGTCGACAAGCTCAAAAACGAAGCGGGAGTGATCTGATGGCTTCGCTTGTTATCGCTGAACATGACAACAAATCGCTGAAAGACGCGACCGCGAAAACCGTGAGCGCGGCACAGCAGGTTTCAACGCCTGTGCACGTGCTTGTCGCGGGTTCGGATTGCGGTGCCGCCGCCGAAGCCGCGAGCAAACTCACAGGCGTCGAGAAAGTCATCGTCGCCGACGATGCGCTTTACGCGAAAATGGTTGCCGAGCCGATGGAGAAACTCATTCTCTCGCTCGCAGGCAATTACGACGCGATCCTCGCGCCCGCGACGACGAATGGGAAAAACTACATGCCGCGCGTGGCGGCGAAACTCGACGTGCCGCAAATCTCCGAAATCCTCAAAGTCGTGAGCGCGGATATGTTTGAACGCCCGATCTATGCGGGCAATGCGATTGCAACAGTGCAGGCAGGTGCAGGCAAGAAAGTCATCACCGTCCGAACAACGACGTTCAAGGCGGTGGAGTCCGCGGGCTCTGCGGCAATCGAGAAGATCGCGTCGGCGGGCGATCCGGGCATCTCCAAATTCGTCGGCGAAGAGCTTTCGAAATCCGAGCGTCCCGAACTCACCTCCGCCAAGATCGTCATCTCCGGCGGACGCGGCATGCAGTCCGGCGACAATTTCCATCTTCTCGACAAGATTGCGGATAAACTTCACGCAGCGGTGGGCGCGAGCCGCGCCGCGGTGGACGCAGGCTTCGTTCCAAACGATTACCAGGTGGGCCAGACCGGCAAGGTTGTTGCGCCGGATCTTTACATCGCGGTTGGCATTTCCGGTGCGATCCAGCATTTGGCGGGCATGAAGGATTCCAAGGTCATTGCCGCGATAAACAAAGACGAGGAAGCGCCTATTTTCCAGATCGCCGATTACGGCCTTGTGGCCGACCTATTCAAGGCGATTCCGGAAATGGAGGAAGAATTGACGAAGTTGGGCTATTAATGGGCCCGGATGCGAGGACGGAACTTTAAAGGAGCCTCATGAGCATCGAACGAGTTGGCGTGATCGGCGCAGGTCAGATGGGCAACGGCATCGCCCATGTGCTTTCGCTGGCGGGTTTCGATGTATTGCTCGAAGATGTGGACAGCACGGCGCTCGACAGCGCCATGCAGCGCATCGAAAAGAACATGCATCGTCAGGCCGGACGCGGCCTCATCAAGGAAGATGCCGTGTCGGCTGCGCTCGGCCGCATTCATGTCAGCAGCAACCTTGACGACATGAAGGATCGCGATCTCGTCATCGAGGCCGCGACCGAAGACGAGAACGTCAAGCGCAGGATCTTCCAGGATCTGTGCCCGCGCATTCCCGAAAAGACTCTCATCGCAACGAACACGTCATCGATCTCCGTGACGCGGCTTGCGGCGGCGACCGATCGGCCCGAGCATTTCATCGGGCTTCATTTCATGAATCCGGTCCCTGCGATGCAGCTTGTGGAAGTAATCCGCGGCATCGCGACAGATGACGCGACGTTCCAGACCGCGCTCGACATCGTGCGCCGCGTCGGCAAGACCGCGGCTTATGCCGAAGATTTCCCGGCCTTCATCGTCAACCGTATTCTGCTGCCGATGATCAACGAAGCCGTCTACACGCTGTATGAAGGCGTGGGCAATGTGGAAGCGATCGACACCGCGATGCGGCTCGGCGCCAATCATCCGATGGGGCCGCTGCAGCTCGCCGATTTCATCGGGCTCGATACATGCCTGTCCGTGATGCAGGTGCTGTATGAAGGCCTCGCCGATTCCAAATACCGGCCCTGTCCGCTGCTCGTGAAATATGTCGAAGCCGGTTGGCTCGGCAAGAAAACAGGCCGCGGCTTCTACGATTATCGCGGCGACCAGCCGGTGCCGACGCGGTAACTTCCTCGCCCGTCATCAATCAAGCCCGTCATCACCCGGCTTGTCCGGGTGATCCAAATTTTTTGAAAACTGGATTTACGCCCGCGCACGCGCCGGTTCTTCGCTGACCGTGCGCCACGTGGGGAAAACCACACGCACGGTCGTTCCCACATCAGGCTCACTTTCGATTTGAAGCGTGCCTTCATGCAATTCGGCGAGCGTCTTCACGAGCGACAATCCAAGCCCCGTGCCTTCGACCTTGCGCGAAAGCGGCGAGTCGATTTGACGAAACGGTTCAAGCGCTTTCGGGATCGAATCCGCGTCCATGCCAATGCCTGTGTCGGCAACCGAAATCACGACCACGCCGTCGTTTTCGAGCGTGGCCGAAAGCACGACACGGCCGCCTGCATGCGTGAACTTCACCGCATTCGAAAGCAGATTCAGCAGGATTTGTTTCAGCCGCAAATGATCGGCATTGAGCAGCGGGAAATCGTTCGGCACGACGATGGTTACGCGCACGCCCTGCTCGCGCGCGCGTTCGGCGACAAGCTTCACACAAGTGCGGAACATCGCCTCGACTTCCAGCGGCTCGGAATCGAGTTCGAGCTTGCCCACTTCGAGCTTCGACAGATCGAGGATGTCGTTGATGAGCGCAAGCAGATGTTTGCCCGCGCCGTGGATATCCGCAGAATATTCGCGATAGCGCGGGATCGTATGCGGCCCAAACAATTCGGTCGCGAGCACTTCGGACAACCCGATCACGGCGTTGAGCGGCGTGCGCAATTCATGGCTCATGAGTGCGAGAAAATTGCCCTTTGCCTTGCTCGCCTCATGCGCAGCGTTCAGCGCCTTTTGCAATTGCGCTTCGCGGTCGGCCAGCATCTGCAATTTCGCGCGCACCAGCGCCTCGCTCGTGCCGATGCCGAGATAGCGTCCCTCGCGCGTGACGACGAAACATTCGCGCAACGCATCCGGCCATTCGAGCGTCAGCATTTTCGCAAGATCGACGAGCGAGACATTCTCGTCCACGATAAGCGGATGCTGGTTGGCGAGCGTGATGATCGAACGCCTCGAAAAAAGCTCCGGCGTATAGCGCTGTGCGTAGCGCGCGAGAAAACGCAGGCGATTGACGATACCTACGACATTACCGTCTTCGCCGATGATCGCTGCGGCAACCTGTTCGGCATTCTGTGCGAAGCGTTCGAACACTTCGCCGCATGTCACATCCGTTGTGAACACGGCGAGCGGCAAGGCGAGCGTGCCTGCTCTCCAATCGGTCTCCGCTGTGTCGGACATGATGGGCGTGTTCACGCGAAAAGCCTCAAATTGAGGCCTGCACATTAGCGATGCGCAGTTGTTGTGCGGTTAATGCAAAGGCCCGGTATTGTGACACTTAATTGTCATCACTTATGCTTCGTTAAAGCATGCGCTTTGCGATTCCACCATGAACATGCCTAGATCGCGCTTATGCGCGCTTTTCCGATAGATGGTTTCTGCGAGCCGAAATTCGAAGCCGTGCGCGCGGCGTTCGCGGACAATTTCGCCAAGCGCGGCGAGCCCGGCGCTTCCGTCGCGGTTTCCATTCATGGTAAACCGGTCGTCGATCTTTGGGGCGGCTATCGCGACATCGCGCAAACGAAAGCGTGGCAGCGCGACACGCTCGTCAATTTCTTTTCCGTAAGCAAAGCGCTGTGCGCGATTTGCGCTGGAAAATTGGCGGAGCGTGGCGCACTCGATTTCGATGCGCCCGTCGCGAAATATTGGCTGGAATTCGCGCAGAATGGAAAAGATGCGATCACGGTGCGCGAACTGCTTTCGCACCGTGCGGGATTGCCGGCGATTGCCGAACCATTGCCCGATGGCGCGGCATTGCAATGGCAAACGATCATCCATGCGCTTGAGCAACAGGAGCCATGGTGGAAACCGGGCACTGCGCATGGGTATCACGTCAATACATTCGGTTTCCTTGTCGGCGAAATCGTGCGGCGCGCAAGCGGCAAGACCATTGGGCAATTCGTTCGCGAGGAAATCGCACAGCCACTTGATGCGGATTTCCATATCGGCGTGCCTGCGTCCGAACATCATCGCATCGCGGAATATCGCTGGCCGGGCAGCGGTTCGATCATCGAGGGCGATGCCTCCGATCCGCTTTCGAAGATGCGCTGGAACGCCTATTTCAACCCGCCGGGATTTTCGGGCGCGCATTGGGTGAATACGCCCGAATGGCGCATTGCCGAAGTTCCATCGACCAACGGTCACGGCAACGCGCGCAGCATTGTGCGGCTCTATTCCGCGCTTGTCGCAGGCGGTGCGATCGACGGCGTGCAAATCCTGAGCGAATCCATGTTGCACGAAATGACGACCGAACATTCCTGCGGCGGAGACCTTGTTTCGCAGCGGCCTTCGCGATTCGGCATCGGCTTTCAATTGACGCAAACCGAACGTCCGCTTGGACCCAACACACGCGCATTCGGTCATTTCGGTGCTGGCGGGAGTCTCGGCTTCTGCGATCCCGATACAGGCATGGCTTTCGGCTATGTGACGAATGATATGGGGCCGCGCTGGCAGAATCCGCGCAATCGCGCGCTCGTCGAAGCGGTTTATACTTCGCTGTGATCGCGGCTATCTACTTGCCCTTGGGCTGCTTGCCACTGGAAGCAGGCGCCACGAAAGGCGGCGGCACGGGCTTGTTCTTGGCATTCTTGTCGGACTTGGGCTTCTTCTTTTCCCGATTGCTCTTCTGTTCGCGGTTGGCCATCGCGCTGCTCCCGTTGTGATTCGCGACGCAAGCGTAAATCGGGAGCGCGAATGCAAAAAGCGCAAAACAAAAAACCCCGCCGGATTTCTCCAGCGGGGCTTTTCGAACTGTGATTGCGGGACCCGCTCGCATTCACGAGCAAATCTGATCTTTCTCTTCTGTCCTTTGTAGACCTGGCAGCGACCGACTCTCCCGCGACTTAAGTCGCAGTACCATAGGCGCTGGGGGCTTTAACGGCCGAGTTCGGAATGGGATCGGGTGGAATTCCCCCGCTAGGACCACCAGGTCAACGAAGGACAGAAAAGGCGAATAGTGAGTAGCGAAGGCGAATAGGGACAAACCTATTCGCTACTCACGATTTCGCTATTCGCGAATACGACACTCAAGTGAGCTGATGTGCATGCCTGGCCTTGTTACCAGACATGGAACGGTGCTTGGCGATCAAGCCAATCGAGCGATTAGGACCAGTAAGCTCAACGCATTGCTGCGCTTACACACCTGGCCTATCGACGAGGTAGTCTTCCTCGGCTCTCAAGGGAAACCTGGTTTTGAGATGAGTTTCCCGCTTAGATGCGTTCAGC
>DATHQA010000295.1:0-3532 GCA_035483375.1 Rhizomicrobium sp.
AGCACATGCACGGGCGTTGAAACCTGCTGCGCCGCGCTCACGGTTTTCGCGGTCGCATCTTTCAGCGATTTGTTGTCGTGTTCTGCGATAACAAGCGAAGCCATCTAGATCACTCCCGCTTCGTTTTTGAGCCTGTCGACAAGCTCTGCGGCGGTTTTCACTTTCACGCCTGCGGTGCGTTTGGGCGGCTCGGTGACTTTGAGTACTTTCAAACGCGGCGCGATATCAACGCCGTAATCGGCGGGAGATTTCTCGTCGATGGGCTTCTTCTTCGCCTTCATGATGTTGGGCAGCGACGCATAACGCGGTTCGTTCAACCGCAGATCGGTCGTGACGATTGCGGGCGTCTTGATCTCGACAGTCTGCAAACCGCCATCGATTTCGCGCTCCACATTTGCGCTGCCGTCGCCGAGGTCAAGCTTGTGCGCGAACGTGCCTTGCGGCCAGCCGAGAAGCGCAGCCAGCATCTGGCCTGTCTGATTGGAATCATCGTCGATGGCTTGCTTGCCGAGGATCACGAGTCCCGGCTGTTCGGCTTCGCAGATCGCTTTGAGGATTTTCGCAACCGCGAGCGGCTCAACCTCCGCATCCGTCTTCACGAGGATGCCGCGGTCGGCGCCCATCGCAAGGGCTGTGCGGATCGTTTCGCTGGCCTGTGCGGGTCCGATGGAAACCGCGATCACTTCGGTGGCTTTGCCCTTTTCCTTCAGCCGCACGGCTTCTTCGACGGAAATCTCGTCGAACGGATTCATGGACATTTTGACATTGGCGAGGTCGACGCCGCTTTGATCCGCCTTCACGCGAACCTTCACGTTGTAGTCGATCACCCGCTTGACGGGGACGATAACCTTCATGCTGCAGAGTGCCTTCCCGACTGAGCGGCCGCTATCCCGGAACCCGATGGGGTTCATCCACTCTCGGGGATGGCCGTCTGTTGTGCGGCGCAAAAACTAAGGCCGCGAATGACCGAATGTCAATGAAACCTATGGCGCAAATGCTTGCCGCATTGCAGCGAAATAGCGCGCCCTGCGTCATCCTGCCACATCATTCCTCTTCGTGGTCGGGCAACAGGACTTCGCGCTGGCCCTTGTGGTTGGGCTTGGAAACGACGCCTTCCTTCTCCATGCGCTCGATAAGCGTGGCGGCGCGGTTGTAGCCGATCTGAAGGCGGCGCTGGATATAGCTTGTCGTGGCCTTGCGGTCGCGCGCGATGATGGCAAGCGCCTTGTCGTAAAGATCGTCACCACGTTCGGAATTGCCGCTGCCGCCGCCATAGAGCGCGTAAGGATCGTCGTTCGGCTCGTCCGGCTCCTCGGTGACTTCTTCGAGATATTCGGGCGTGCCTTGCGTTTTCAGGAACGCAACAACGTCTTCGACTTCGCGGTCGCTGACGAAGGGGCCGTGAATGCGGCGGATGCGTCCGCCCGCCATCATGTGAAGCATGTCACCCTGGCCGAGCAATTGTTCCGCACCTTGCTCGCCAAGGATCGTACGGCTGTCGATCTTCGATGTCACCTGAAACGAAATGCGTGTCGGGAAATTCGCTTTGATCGTGCCCGTGATGACATCGACGGATGGGCGTTGCGTCGCTGCAATGAGGTGAATGCCAGCTGCGCGCGCCATTTGCGCAAGACGTTGCACGGCAGCTTCCACTTCCTTGCCCGACGTCATCATGAGATCGGCGACTTCATCGACCACGACGACGATGTAGGACATCGGCTCCAGTTCGAGCACTTCGTCTTCATACACGGGCTTGCCCGTCTCGCGGTCGAAGCCCGTCTGCACGGTGCGCTTCAGTTTCTCGCCTTTGTCTTTGGCTTTGCGCACGCGCTCGTTGAACGCTTCGACACCGCGTACGCCGAGCTTCGACATCTTGCGATAGCGGTCTTCCATCTCGCGCACGGCCCATTTGAGCGCGACAACGGCCTTGCGCGGATCGGTCACGACAGGCGTCAACAAATGTGGAATGCCGTCATAGACGGACAATTCGAGCATTTTGGGATCGATGAGGATCATGCGGCATTGATCCGGGGGCATGCGATAAAGCAGCGATAGGATCATTGTGTTGAGCGCGACCGATTTGCCCGAGCCTGTCGTGCCCGCGATGAGCAGATGCGGCATCTTCGCGAGATCGGCCATTACGGGTTCGCCGCCGATCGTTTTGCCGAGTGCGAGGATAAGTGGCGCGCGCGCTTTCTCATATTCGGCGCTTGCGAACATCTCGCGCAGGAACACCGTTTCGCGCGTGTGATTGGGAAGCTCGATGCCCATCACATTGCGGCCCGGTATCACGGCGATGCGCGCCGCCACCGAACTCATCGAACGCGCGACGTCATCGGCGAGCGAAATGACGCGGGAAGATTTCACGCCTGCTGCGGGCTCGAATTCGTAAAGTGTCACAACGGGACCAGGGCGCACGGCGGTGATGCGGCCCTTCACGCCGAAATCGGCAAGCACCGCTTCGAGCATGCGCGCATTTTCTTCAAGCGCTTCGTCGGACAGCGCGGGCGTCTCGTGCACATGCACGGGTTCGGCGAGCAAACCGAGCGCAGGCAATTCATATTCGGCGGTCGCCAGATTGAGCGCGGGCTGATTGCCGCTGCGCTTCGGCGGTGCCACCTTGCGGCGCTCGTCGCGTTTGACGCGCGTGGATTTCGGCGGTTCTTCATCCGCGCCCGTCACGCGCTCCGGTTTCACGGACAGCGCATATTCGTCTTCTACCTCTTCCTCGTCTTCGATGTCTTCTTCGTCGAAGCTCGGTTCCTGTTCTGCGTATTCCTCTTCGTTGTCAGTGGCGAGCGGTTCTTCATGGCCACGCAATGTGCCGCGCGCCCAGATGAAGAACGCAGGCACGTTCAGCGCACCGCGCCAGATCGGGCCGAAGCGCAAACCCGTCGCGAGGAACGCAAGCGGCGCGCCCGCGAAGAACAGGAATATGGGCAGCACAGTACCGACCCAGGGCTGATGCCACACAATGCCAGCATGGGTAGCGAGGCCCGTGGCCGCGATGCCGATAAGCCCGCCATCGCCCGCGGGCAAAGCTTTCACGGCGGGCAATCCGCCGAGGCCCGCCGCCAGGAACACAGTGCCCAGCGGCCAGGCTGCTGCGCGCCAGCCTGCGTGATGCATGACGCGGCCCGCGAACGTGCGTGCGCCCCAAACAGCAGGCGGTGCAAGGAAGGCGAGGGCCGCGATGCCAAACGCTTGTAACAGCATGTCGGCGGCAATCGCGCCGAAACGGCCGAGCAGGTTGAACGCCTCACGCCCCGTGGCGCTGTCGAAGCTCGGATCGCCGGAATTGTAGGAGGCGAGCGCCACAAGCGCTGCGGCACTGGCAAGAAACAGCAGCGCGCCCGTGCCCCGCATAAGGGCGTCCTGCATGGCGCGGGTTACGGCATAACGCGCCTCCGACATCGCGTCGGCAAAGGCCGCGCGGCGTTCACGGGGCACATAGACATCGCCCGCAGTACGGCTTCGGCTCATGCGCTCCGGCTCAGGATTTCGCCCATCCTCTCAAGTGCCGTCCGAATGG
>DATHQA010000296.1:0-3776 GCA_035483375.1 Rhizomicrobium sp.
CGTGATCGAGTCGCTGTTGGAATAATGCCCGCGCCCGCCCACGAGCACTTCATTGTCGAGATCGGGGACAAGCTCGTACCAATGGCGGTTCTGGAACGCACGCTTCATATATTGAAGCTGCCGTGCGCCCGGCGTATCGAGATTGTCCTGCCAATCGCCTTGCAGCGTCCACGTCCAATGGCTGCCGTAGAGCTGGCCCGTCGTGCCGGACAGCGCCGACCAATATTCCTGATGACGCAGATTGGGCGTTGAGCCGCCATCGGTGCCGCCATTCTGTTCGAATTCGTAATTGGCTTCGACAAGGAATGTCGGTTTGAAATTCGTGCGCTTATAAGCGAGCCGTTCCTGCGCATAGGTCGGGCGATAGGTGTAGACCGCATCGAGCCCGATGATGGGACGCCAGGTGGGATCGTCGAGCGAGTCGCTTACGTAATAATTCAGTTCGATCGTCTGGATGTGATTGGGATCGGCGGCGCGAATGCCTTTGGCGACCGCGCTCACCACCGCATCGGCGGACGGATCGGACCAGTTCTGGAAATCATTGCCGCTCATCCATATGATATTCGGCATATCCTTGAAGCGGTTGCCGAGGAATTTGCCGTAGGCGCGCGCCTTGTCCACGCCATTGGCTTCGAGCGTGCCAAGCCAGCCGCCGGTTTCGGCGGGATCGAGCAGCACGATCTGATGATGCTTCGCTGCAAGCGCGATCATGTCTGCGGCGCGGTCGAAATAAACAGGGTTGGGCGTGGACAGATCGCCCGGCGTCGTGAACGGCGCGATGCCGTCGAATGTCGTGCCGTCCGAATTGCACGCCGTATAGCTGTCGCAGAGCAGATTTATCCAAAGCGCGTTGATGCCGTATTTCTGGCGGTTCGCCATGAACACATTCGCCTGGCGCTCCGACAGATTGCCGATGAGTGCTTGCGGTGCATCGCCCACCATGAGGAAAGGCACATTGTTCGCATCCACGAGATAGCGATTGCTGGGATCGGGATGCAGGGGAAAAACAGGCGGCGGAAGGGCGGCTTGTGCGACACTCATCAATGTCGCGGCGACAATCGTACCGAGCGTCAACCGTATATGGTTAAGACACGAACTCATCCGCGCTCTCGCCCTGATTGCGGAAGTGATTATAGCAGTTGGATAGAAAAAGACGCCGAAACAAATTCCGTCATGGCCGGATTTAATCCGGCCATCCATCCGGTGCATGTCCATGCGCCGGGAAGAGTCTTTTGCGTTCGCAGACGCGAACGCGATGGATGGCAGGGTCAGGCCCTGCCATGACGGTCATGATTTTGGGTGGCCCGCACTCCGGCGGGCCATGACAAGTGTGTTCAACTCAACCTGAACGAAAACAACCGTTACGCTTCTTCCACGCTTTCGGCTTCTTCCTCGGCGGCAGGACCGGCGCCTTCCTCGAACAGTTCCTCGGCGGCGGCTTTGGCCTCCTCGGCTGCCTCTTCATCGCCCGTCTTCTCGGCGAGAACGTCCTCGCCGCGCGCCTGACGCTCAGCCTCGTCCTCGGTGCGGGCGACGTTGATCGTCACCGTCACGCGGACTTCCGGGTGGAGTACCACGGCTGTCGGGAACAGGCCGATGGTCTTGATGGCGTGGTGGAGCGGCACCTGCGTACGGTTGATCGTGAAGCCGCCCGTGCTGATGGCGTCGGAAATATCGCGAGGGCTGACCGAACCATAAAGCTGGCCGCGGTCGCCCGCCTGGCGCAATAGCACGAAGGTCTTGCCTTCGAGCTTCTTGGCGACCGCCTCGGCTTCGCTCTTGCGCGCCAGATTGTGCGCTTCGAGCTGATGCTTCTGCGTATCGAAATATTCGCGATTGGCTTTCGTGGCGCGCAGGGCTTTTTTCTTGGGCAGAAGGAAGTTGCGGGCGAAGCCGTCTTTCACCTTCACCACATCGCCCATCTGGCCGAGTTTTTCGACGCGTTCGAGCAGGATCACTTGCATGGCTCAGGCCCTCACTTCACGACGTATGGCAGAAGCGCCATGAAGCGCGCGCGCTTGATGGCGGTGGCGAGCAGGCGCTGCTTCTTCGACGATACCGCCGTGATGCGCGACGGCACGATCTTGCCGCGCTCGGAAATGAAGCGCTGCAGCAGCTTCACGTCCTTGTAATCGATCTTCGGCGCATTGGCGCCGGAGAACGGGCATGTCTTCTTGCGGCGGAAAAAGGGACGGCGTTGTCCGCCCTCACGACCGCCCTCGCGGCCTTCGCGTCCGCCGCGATCTCCACCGCGGTCGCCGCGGTCACGATCTCCACCGAAGCTCATAGTGCGGCCTCCTCAGCGGCGACGGCGGTTTCGGGCTTGCGTTCGCCGTCTTCGCGCTCACGCTTGTTCTTGTTGGAGCTTTGCTCGAACTGATCGACCTTTACGGTGATGTAGCGCAGCACGTCTTCATTAATGCGCAACTGGCGCTCAAGCTCCGACACGGCGTTCGACGGCGCGTTGATGTTGAGCAAAACGTAGTGGCCCTTGCGGTTCTTCTTGATGCGGTAGGCAAGCCCGCGCAGGCCCCAATATTCCTGCTTCTCGATCTTGCCGCCTTCGCCTTCGACGATGGTCTTGAGGTGGGTGGCGAGTGCGTCCACCTGCTGCGCGCTGATGTCTTGGCGCGCGATTAAAAGATGCTCGTAAAGAGCCATGATTTCAATCCCTTGCTGGGCTGCGGGACGGGCGGCGTGGGAGCCCCGTGCCTCGCCTTGGATCACAGGGACGCCGGACATCCGGCATGGACCCATAGGGCCTCCCCGCGACCGCAGCCGCTACGAAGGGGCGGCGTATAGAGGAGGGCGGGGGAAGAGGCAAGGGTTGATGCCGTCGTCGAAGGCTAACGCGATGCCCTATGTCTCTGCCGAAACAGGCTCGGGACACCTTTTTCTACCTGCGTTGCAGCGCCGCGCTCGCGAAGCAATCGCAAAAACTTGCTCACGTTTCGGTCACCCCAAACGCCCAAATATCTTTGCTCCCCGTCGGCGCTTTCGTATTCCACGTAGCCGCCCAAAAAGGGCGCTCATTTCCGCAAGAGTAAGAAGAGATTCTACGATCTCTTTGGCTGTGAAGCCCACAATGGGCTGAGATCCCGCCCAATATTTCTCTTCTTTGAATCTAAGAACGTAGAAGATAGAGAAGCATTCATGGCATTCATGGTTCTAACATCAACTCCATCTTCAATAACGTCGATCAGAACCATCAAAACTTATGCGCAATTCCTGCCTGCTTCATGATTCCGTTAGCGGTGTGCCGCGATAGAATTTTTCCATCGACCGGAAAATTACGTTTTGTGATCGGGCTGAACCAGATTTCGTGATCGCCTTTGCCTTGCCGAACGGGATGGCAGCCATGCTTGCGCAACAGGCGTTTCACATCCGGCGTAAATGAACTCGTCATTCGGCGGCGTGAGTCATTTCGTGGCGTTCTGCGATGACGCGATAAGAGGCTTTGCCGGATTTCGGCATTGCGCCGTTCAGTTCAAGCAACTCCGGCACCAGTGTCCGTAATTTCTTGAGCAAGCCGTCAAAGGTTTTGGACTCCGTCACGAGACCGGGCACGTCATCGCTTGATGCGACCCATACGGATGCGTCGGCGTCCCAGTCGGCGTGGATGATGCGTTCGCGTGCCATGGCTGGAATATGTACTGGAAAGAGCGGCTCATCAACTACAGCAAGGGCGCTGCAGCTGTGGCAGCGCCCTTTTTTCTGGCTCGACATTTTCGAGCCGACCGGCCCGACGGGCGGGCCCGTCCTGTTGCCCTTGTACT
>DATHQA010000297.1:0-7312 GCA_035483375.1 Rhizomicrobium sp.
GCTTAATGGTGCCGCCGCGCAGCGCCTCGTGCGCACGCTGTGCATGCATTGCCGCGAACCTTATGCGGCGTTGCCGGAACTGCTTAGCCGGTTTCAATTTGATGCCACCAATAAATCGATCACACTTTATCGCGCCAAGGGCTGCGAGCGTTGTAGCCATACGGGATATTTTGGTCGGAGTTCGATCATCGAAGTCCTGCAAATGTCCGATGCGATCCGGCAGGCAATCCTGAACCATAAGGATGCCGATCAAATCCGCAAATTGGCCATCGATGAAGGCATGCAGCCCATGCACATCCATGGGCTCAAGAAAGCGCTCAACGGCACGACGACGCTCGAAGAAATCCTTCGGGTGACGCGAGCGGTGTGATGGCGAATTTCCGGTACAAGGCGATGACGGGATCGGGCGCGATGATCAGCGGCGTCCTCGAAGCGCCATCGCACGCCTTCGTCATTCAACATCTACGCGCGCAAGGTCACTATCCGGTTTCGGCCTCGGAAGGTAGAACGGACGATCTCCTCACTCTCGCCAAGAAAGCACTTCCGTTTACCGGCAAACCCTCGCTGCGCTCCTTGAGCCTCGTCACACGCGAACTTGCGAGCCTGCTTCAGGCAGGTCTCGAACTCGACCGTGCGCTCGGCATCCTCATTGGCCTTGAGGATATCGGTGCGTTGCGGGAATCCTTCCTCGCGATCCGCGCGCGCGTGCGCGACGGCGCAAGCCTTGCCGATGCCTTATCCGCGGACAGCAATTTCCCGCGCTTCTATGTCAGCATGGTGCGGGCAGGCGAGCTCGGGGGCTCGCTCGAGCATACACTCGCAAAGCTTGCCGATTATATCGCTCGTTCCGTCGCCATCCGCGAAGCAGTCGCATCCGCCCTCGTTTATCCGATCATTCTGCTGATGACTGCAGGCGTGTCGATCATCATCATTCTGATGTTCGTCCTGCCGGAATTCGAGCCGCTGTTTGCAGATGCTGGCAAGGCGCTGCCGCTATCGACGCGTATCATCATGGGCGCTGGCGCGTTCCTGCGCGGTTATTGGTGGCTACTGGCGGCGATGACTGCCGGTTTTGCCTTGTGGTGTCACACGGTTTTAAAGGATCCGAAGAAAAAACTTCGTCTGGACGCGTTCCTTCTGCGCTTGCCGATTTTCGGATCGCTTTTGACCGCGATCGAGACCGAGCGTTTGAGCCGTACGCTCGGCACGCTTGTCGCCAATGGTGTGCCGCTGCCTGCGGCGCTCGCCATCGCCAAAGATACGCTGCGCAATTCCGTGATGGTTGATGCTGTGAGCACAACAGCCTCAAGCCTGCGCGAAGGCGAAGGGCTTGCAGCACGTCTTGCTCAAACGAAGGTATTTTCGCCCGTCATACTCGATCTCATCCGTGTCGGCGAAGAGACGGGCAAGCTTGACGAGATGCTGCTCAGGCAAGCCGATCTCGACGAACAGCGCATCCGTCATATGGTTGATCGTCTCATCGCGCTGCTTGTGCCTGTGCTCACGCTGTTCCTCGGTGTTGTCGTGGCGGGCCTTATCGCGTCGATGATGACGGCCATCCTCAGCGTCAACGATCTGGCCCTGCAATGAGACGAATGATGCATAGCGGCCCCTGCGAGCTCGATGACGGCTATACGCTCATGGAGCTTCTTGTTGTGCTTGCGATCCTTGGTCTGCTTGCGGCCATCGCAACACCGATGGTGCTGCGTTATCTCGACCAGGCGAAACTAAGCACAGCCAAAACGGAGATCAGCAATCTCGCGGGCGGTCTCGATCTCTTCAAATTCGATGTCGGGCGTTATCCGACGACGCAGGAAGGTCTTGATGCGCTCGTCGCGGCTCCGTCCAGCACGGACAATTGGAACGGTCCTTATATCAAGAAAACAGCCGGAATCATCGACCCGTGGCGGCACAAATACAATTATCGCGCGCCGGGCGAACACGGCGATTACGACATTTTCAGCTATGGCCCAAGCGGCATTGCAAGTGGAGGCAAACCTGCGATCGCCAATTGGTAAGCTCAAAATCCATTCGCGATGTCAGGCGCGGCGCGAGAACGCCGATGACGGCTTCACGCTTATCGAAGTGCTTGTCGCGCTCGCCATATTGGGCGTTTCGCTCGCGACCTTGCTTGGCGTCTTTTCGCAGAGCCTCGAATACACAAGCCGCACGCGCATCGAGACCGAAGCGCGCACGCTCGCCCAATCGCTGCTCGCAGAAACAGGCGACAGCGCGCAATTGCAAATCGGCGAGACTTCCGGCTCAACATCCTCCGGCCTCTTCTGGCGCGTCCTTGTGCGGCCTTATGATCGCGAGCCGCAAAACAGCTGGCCCGTCGAAGCCGTTACGGTGATTGCACTCGTCGCGTGGACGGAGAGCGGCCGGCAGAAAACGCTTGCGCTCGACACGCTGCGTCTCATGCCGAAAGCGCCCGCGTCGTGAGAATCTTAATCCACAACCCACAAACGGACGCAGGCTTCACGCTGCTCGAACTTCTTGTGGCGATGACGCTTCTGGGATTCCTGACCGCCCTCATGTTCGATGGTCTCAGGTTCGGACGGCGTGCGTGGGAAACAACCGAAAACGCGGCCCAGCTTTCGAACACGATCCGCACATTTCAATATACGCTGCGGGACGAATTATCCCGCGCCTATCCATTGCTTCAGGCCGTTGACGCGACGCACGCGAATATCGCATTCGAGGGCGCAGCCGATCACGTTTCTTTCTTTGCACCGGATGTTGAAGGCGTTCCGTCCGGCGAAATGGCGCGCGTCACGATCGAAGCCGACAAGACTGCTGTGGGAAGCATAGTTAAAATCTCTTCTGCTCCGGAACTCGCGGTTTCAGACGACGTTCGCACGCGTTCACTCGAACTGCCCGGCATCACGTCGCTCGCGTTCGCCTATTACGGCAAAGATAAGCCCAATGATGCGCCGACCTGGCGCAACGATTGGGACAGCCACACAGAGCTGCCGGAACTGATCCGCGTGAGCGCGCATTCGCCGCATGATGATGCGGTTTGGCCCGATCTCGTCATACGTCCGCACATCGCGGTCGATGAAGGCTGCACTTACGACGCGCTCACCAAATTCTGTCAGGGACGCTGATGCTGCTTCAACCGATAGAAACCGGAGATGTTCGTAGCCTTAGCGTCGGATTCCGGCGTGCGCTACGTGAAGCAATCCAACTGATCCCGCAGGACTGGCGCGATCTCTTTCATCAGCCGCAGGCTTATTACCGCCTTGAATTCGTCGGATCGGATATCGTCGCCTTCCGTGTCGTTCATGGCCGCGCGACAGAGATCGGACGCGCGACGCGGCCTGGCGATGAAAACGCGCCAACCTCACATCGCATGCTTCGGGAACTTCTCGGTGAAGACCGGGTTGTCGCAATTGGCCTCTCCCAAAGCGAATGCCTCATCCGAACGCTCGAAATGCCTAAAGCGTCGCAGCGGAACCTGCGGGCTGCGCTGTCATACGAACTCGAACGCATCAGCCCGATAGAACTCGATCGCATCTATTTCGATTTCTTCGTGGTGGGAAGCGATTCCACAACGAAAAAGGTGAGTCTCAAACTGCGCATCATCAAGCGCGACATTGTCGATGACGCTATAGAATATTGCCGCGCCGAAGGACTCACTGTGGGTGCAATCGGATTTACCGGCGAGCGCCGCGAAGCCGGCCCGCGTTCGTTTCCGGTAGATCGCCTGGCGATGCTCCGTCTTTTCTGGCGGCGCTGGAATGTTCCGCTGCTTGCGACCTTTGCGTTCGTCCTCGGCTTGGCGAGTCTCGCCGCCGCCTATGAACGAGGCGTCGCCGCCGAAAACCTCATCGAGGACCGGCTCGAACAGGAGCGCGTAAGCGCTCTGTCGGTCGCGCATCTTCACGCGGAAATTTCGCAGGTAAAGAAGCAAGCGGAATTCTTAGGCCATGAACGCGCGGCATCGCTGTTCGTCGAAACGCTCGCTGACCTCACGCGCATCCTGCCGGACGATACGTGGCTCAGCGAAATCGAGATGAACGCCGCAAAAGTCCGCATTCAGGGCAATTCCAAAGCCGCATCCAATCTCATCGCTATCATCGATCGTTCGGGGCGCTTTGCAAATGCGCAGTTCGAGGCTCCCGTCATGCGCGGCCAAGGCGATGCGAGCGACCGCTTCGACCTATCCTTCGATGTCAGAGGGACCGCGCCATGAACCTCGCGCGCGAAATGACTCTGTCACCGCGACTTGTGCTGTCAGGCATCGCCTTGGCCGCATTTCTCGCGCTGGCGGCAATCGCAGTCGGCGTGCTGGCGTTGTTCGGCACACAACGAACGCAGATCAATCAATCGCTATGGGAACTCGCGCGGCTCCACGCCGAAGTGGCCGAGCGTCCGGCTCTGCAAGCGCTCCTTGACGATCTAAAGCGGAAGACCGCCTCCCTACCGGGACTTTATATCGCTACCAATGATGCACTTGCCGGTGCACAAATGGAATCCGATGTCAAAGCTATCGTCAGCGGCAATAGTGGAGAAGTGCATAGCGCCCAAATCCTGCCGCCCGCGCGGAAAGACGGCTTCGACATAATTTCCGTGCAATACGATGTGAGCGTGCCGCAATCGCATCTGCGTCATCTGCTTTATGCAATCGAGACACACACGCCCTACCTTCTGATCAGCGAGGCCGATATTTCCGCGTCTCCTGATGCGCAGCCGCAAAATCACGATCAACCAATCGAACTTCGCCTTACGCTACATGCCTATCGTGGGAGCGCCGCGAAATGAAACTCGCTCTGACCCCGGCTCCACTGTCGCTTGCAACCTTGTGCGGAGGATTCGC
The DNA here is from genome assembly GCA_035483375.1 of Rhizomicrobium sp. Lineage (GTDB taxonomy): Bacteria > Pseudomonadota > Alphaproteobacteria > Micropepsales > Micropepsaceae > Rhizomicrobium. Next base: position 4,820 of record DATHQA010000297.1, read on the forward strand.
GCTCATTCTCGCTTACGAACTCGCAATGCCGCCCCAAGCTTATCGCCTTCCAGACGTGCCGGTGCGCAAACCCGCTTCGATTGTTCTTCTGCAGCCGAGCTTTGCGGCGCAGCCCATCGAGACATTTTCGAGCATCGACGAGCGGCCCTTGTTCAGTGCAACACGCAAACCTGCCGCGAGCCCGGAACAGAATCCCGCTCAGGCTGGTCCGCCGCCCGCGCCGAATGCCTCTCTCGTAGGTGTCATCATGGATGGCAAGACGCAATTGGCCATGATGCGTTCCCCCGATTCCGCGTTCGCTCTGAGCTATGCCGTCGGCAGCTCAATCGGCGGCTGGCAAATCTCGGAAATCGATTCCGACAAAGTGAAGCTCATCTCGGGCGCGTTCACGCATGAGATCGACCTCAACGCGAACCGCGCGCCACCGCAAACTCAGGGACCATCCTCTTCGACTGGTTCACAGCCTCCGCTTCCCCAGCCCCTCAACACATTTTCTCCGGTCTCCTCGGCACCATGAACATCTCAAAACACAACGCTTCCCGCGTCGCCGTCACAGCCGCTTCGTTGTGTGCGCTCCTACTTTCGTCTTGCGCGCAAAACGGCATGTCAACATCCGGTACGACGGCAATGAAACCACTTTCGGTTCCACAAACCGCACAGCCTGCAGAGTCCACGGCAAACCAACCACCGGCGCCCGCCGTTGACCAGCAATCGCAATTATTCCCCGGCTCTGGTGTCATGGTGTCCGGAGACCGTCGCGTATCAGAGTCATCTGCCAACGAACACGGCGACATCACGCTTAATTTCATCAACGCAGACATCCGCGATGTCGCCAAGGCGATCCTCGGCGACTATCTCAAGCTTAACTACGAGATTGCAGCGAATGTGCAAGGCGCGGTTACGATCCAGACAAGCCGACCACTCACACGCGCGCAGGTCATGCCGGTTCTCGAACAGGTGCTGCGCCTCAACAATCTCGCGCTCACGAATACTGACGGGGTCTACAAGGTTGTTGCGCTCGCCGAAGCACGCCATCAAAGTGGGGCCATCGAGATGGCAAGGTCCAAAGCCGCCCTCGGCTACGGCATCGAGGTCGTGCCGGTCCATTACATCAGTGCCGCCGAGATGGAGAAACTGCTCGATCCGCTCGCACCTTCGCAAGGCATCATCCATGTCGATGCCTCACGCAACGTCCTCATCATCGAAGGCACCGAGGAAGAGCGCCAGACGCTGCTTGACGATATCGCCTTGTTCGATGCCGATTGGCTTTCGGGCATGTCGTTCGCGCTGTTCACGCCGAGTTACATGGATGCGGAGGAGCTTGCGAAAGAACTCGATCAGGTCGTTGGCGGATTGGACTCGCCGGTATCCGGCGTTGTGCGGCTCATTCCGATTGATCGCCTCAACACGGTCCTCGCCGTCTCGCCGCAGGCGCGTTATCTGAACGAACTCAAATCCTGGGTCGAACGTCTCGACCGTCCCGGCGAAGGCAGCGACAAGAAAATCTATGTCTATCATGTGCAGAATGGACGCGCGTCCGATGTTGCTGCAACATTGGGCAAGGTTCTGTTCGGCAATGGCGGGTCGGCGCAGACGCCATCGCATCAGGGCGAGAGTCCCGCTTTTCAATCGTCAACCGCGTTCGGCAGCAGCAATACGGCACTGCCTTCACTAGGGTCATCCTCGGGCACATCGTCACCGGTATCCAACACACCGCCCCCGCCACTCACCACTGGTTCCGCGAGCGCCGACAGCGGCTCCAAGAACGGCATCGCGGGGTTCGAATCCGTCAGCATCACATCGGACGAAGTCAACAATGCGCTCGTGATCGCCTGCTCACCCAAACAATACACATCGATCATCGCAGCGCTCGACCAGCTCGACAAAGCACCCGTGCAAGTATTCCTCGAAGCGGCTATTGCTGAAGTGACGCTCACCAACAACATGCAATATGGGCTGCAATATTTTTATCAGCCGAGCGGCAATCATGAATTCGTCTTGAGCAATACCGCAAGCTCGGCCATCGGCGCGGCTTTCCCCGGTTTTGCTTATTTCTTCACGAATGGCACAAACATCCAGGTGGTCCTCAATGCGCTTGCGACCGAAACGCATGTGGAAGTCGTGTCGTCACCGAAGGTGCTTGTTCTCAACAATCAAACCGCCACGTTGCAGGTGGGCGATCAGGTTCCAATCGCGACGGAACAGGCCACCAGCGTGTTGACACCGGACGCGCCCGTCGTGAACTCGATTCAATACCAGCCGACCGGCGTCATCCTTCAGGTCACGCCGCGCGTCAATCGCGGCGGCATCGTCATGATGGATGTCTCGCAGGAAGTGAGCGACGTCAGTTCGACAACGACATCCGCGCTCAATTCGCCGACGATCTCGCAACGCAAGATCGCAAGTTCCGTCGCGGTTCAGGACGGAGAAACGATCGCGCTCGGCGGCCTCATCCTGAGCAATATCAACAAATCGAAGAACGGCATCCCGTTC
>DATHQA010000298.1:0-5306 GCA_035483375.1 Rhizomicrobium sp.
AGGCTCACCATGAAGCTCAAGAACAAAATCGCCATCGTCACCGGCGCGGCCAGCGGCATCGGCAAGGCCATCGCCACGCGCTATGCCGAGGAAGGCGCGCGCGTCGTTATCGCCGATCTGAAGATCGATGCGGCGAACGAAGCCGTTGCTGAATTCACCGCGAAAGGCTTCACCGCCATGGCCATCGCCATGGATGTCGCCAACGAAGCCGAGGTGAATGCGGGCATCGACGACGTCATCAAGACATGGGGCGGCGTCGATATTCTCGTGAGCAATGCAGGCATCCAGATCGTCAATCCAATCGAGAATTACGCGTTCGCCGATTGGAAGAAAATGCTCGCCATCCATCTCGACGGCGCGTTCCTCACGACGAAGGCGTGCATCCCGCACATGTACAAAGCGGGCAGCGGCAGCATCATCTATATGGGCTCGGTGCATTCGAAAGAGGCGTCCGTGCTCAAATCCGCTTACGTCACCGCGAAGCACGGGCTTGAAGGCCTCGCCAAAGTGGTTTCGAAGGAAGGCGCAAAACATGGCGTGCGCGCCAATGTCATCTGCCCCGGTTTCGTGCGCACGCCGCTTGTCGATAAACAAATCCCCGAACAGGCAAAAGAACTCGGCATCTCCGAAGACGATGTTGTGAAGAAAGTCATGCTGAAGGACACCGTGGATGGCGAATTCACGACGGTCGAAGACGTCGCCGAAGTGGCGTTGCTGTTCGCCGCGTTTCCATCGAACGCGCTGACGGGCCAGTCGCTCGTCGTCAGTCACGGATGGTTCATGCAATAGGCGGCGCGATGAGCGGGATTGCGGAAGAAACGATCCTGCTGTTGCAGGGCGGCGGCGCGCTCGGCGCCTATCAGGGCGGCGTGGTGCAGGAGCTTTGCCGCAGCGAAACGCCGATTGATTGGGTCGCGGGCATTTCCATCGGCGCGATCAATGCTGCGATCGTCGCGGGCAATCCGCCCGAACATCGCGCGGCGAAGCTTGAAAGTTTCTGGTCGCGCATTTCCGACAGCGCCGTACCCGATGCGCTGATACATGGTTTTGTGCCGCGTTCGCTTTCTGACGGCGCGAGTGCGGCATGGATCACGGCGTTCGGCGTGCCCGGCTTCTTCAAGCCGCGTTTGCTGCCGCCTTTGTTCGGCCTGCCTGGAACGCCCGCCGCACTTAGCGTCTACGACACGGCGCCGTTGCGCGAAACGCTCGAAGAGCATGTCGATTTCGATCTCATCAATTCGGGCCGCATACGGCTCAGTGTCGGCGCGGTGAATGTGACGAGCGGCAATTTCGCTTATTTCGACACGACCGAACGCAAGATCGGCCCCGAACACATCATGGCCTCCGGCGCGCTGCCGCCCGGTCTGCCGCCTGTCCAGATCGACGGCGAATATTATTGGGATGGCGGCATCGTCTCCAACACGCCGCTGCAATATGTGATCGAGGTGCGCGAGACGGCGCGGCCCGCCACGATCTTCCAGGTCGATCTGTTCAGCGCGCGCGGGCCCATGCCCCAAACGCTCGCCGATGCGGCGGAGCGCGAGAAGGACATCCGTTTCTCCAGCCGCACGCGCCTCAACACCGACGATGTGTTGAAGAAACAGGAAGTGGGCAAGGCGCTTGCCCGTCTGCTGGACCGTTTGCCCGCCGAATTGCGCGACGATCCGGATTCGCGGCTGTTGGGCGAAATGATTGCCTGCGCGCGCACGCCCGTCGCGATCATGCATCTCATCTATCGCGCCAAGCGCTTCGAAACGGATGCGAAGGATTATCTGTTCTCGCATTCGGCGATGCTGGAACATTGGACCGCCGGTCGCACGGATGTGCAGCGCAGCCTGAACCATCCCGATTGGGTGAACCGCGACAGGAACAAGCCCGGCGTAAGCGTTTTCGATCTCACACGCGGGGACGATGCCTGACACTTGCACGCAGGACCCGCTTGCTCCATATCCCCGCGCATGAAAATCGCCGGCAAGCATTACCGCACCATCTGGCCCATCGGCTGCGACGCCGTGGAGGTCATCGACCAGACGAAACTGCCGCATGAATTTGCGACGATGGTGTTGCGCAGCGCGGAGGATTGCGCGCGCGCGATCAAGCAGATGATCGTGCGCGGGGCACCGCTGATCGGGGCAACCGCTGCTTACGGCATCGCGCTTGCGATGCGCGAGGACGCAAGTGACGCCGCGCTGGATCGCGCACATGACGTGTTGCTTGAAACGCGGCCTACGGCGGTCAATCTGCGCTGGGCACTCAAGCGCATGTGCGATGCATTGCGCAATCATGCGCGCGAGGAACGTACTGCGATTGCATGGCGTGAAGCGGCGAACATCTGCGATGAAGATGTCGAGACCTGCCGTTCCATCGGCGAACACGGACTCAAAATCCTGCGCGACGCGGCGGCGAAGAAATCCGGCACGCTTAACATCCTCACGCATTGCAATGCTGGCTGGTTGGCTTGCGTCGATTGGGGCACCGCGCTTGCGCCGATCTATATGGCGCATGATGCTGGCATTGCGCTGCATGTGTGGGTGGATGAAACGCGGCCGCGCAATCAAGGCGCTTCGCTCACCGCCTTCGAACTCGGCGGCCATGGCGTGAAGCATACGATCATCGCCGACAATGCCGGCGGCCATTACATGCAGGCGGGTGATGTGGACCTCTGCATCGTCGGCACGGACCGCGTCACCGCGAATGGCGATGTCGCGAACAAGATCGGCACATATCTCAAGGCGCTCGCCGCGCATGACAACAACATTCCGTTTTATGTGGCACTGCCGTCATCGACCATCGACTGGACGCTTTCGTCCGGCCGCGAAATCCCCATCGAGGAACGCTCCGCCGATGAGCTTCTCAAGATGACGGGACGTCTTCCGGGCGGCGGTCTTGCAACGGTCGAGATCGCAGCCCCCGGCAGCCCCGCCGCCAATCCCGGCTTCGACGTCACGCCCGCGCGTTTGGTGACTGGTTTCATCACGGAAAGGGGAATTTGTGCTCCCGACGCGTTGCGAGGCCTTTTTCCTGGCGAATAGCGGATAGCGAGTAGCGAATAGGGTTGATCTAAACTTCACCACTCGCTATTCGCCACTCGCTACTCGCCTTGGAGTTCCAACATGAAATCCCGCTGGTCCGATTCCGACGCCAAGGAGTTTGTCGCGCGCTACGCCGATCAGGGCGTGAGCATGGATCTCGCTTTGCGCGTCTACACGACGCGGCTGCTCGGTTCCGATCCGAAGCTTGTGCTGCATGGCGGCGGCAATACGAGCGTGAAGACGAAAGCGCGCGATGTGCTCGGCGAAGAGGCCGATGTCATCTGCGTAAAGGGCTCCGGCTGGGACATGGGGCATATCGAGCCCGCAGGCCTGCCCGCCGTGCGTCTTCAGCCGTTGCGCAAATTGCGCGCGCTATCGAAACTGTCCGATGAGGACATGGTGAATTTCCAGCGCGTGAATCTGCTGGATTCGACCGCGCCGAACCCCAGTGTCGAAACGCTGCTGCATGCGTTCCTGCCGCACAAATTCATCGACCACACACATTCGACCGCCGTACTCGCGCTGACGGATCAGCCGGATGGCGAGGCCATCGTGCGCGATGTCTATGGCGACCGCATCGCCATCGTGCCTTACGCGATCCCCGGTTTCACGCTCGCGAAAAGCGTGGCCGATGTGTACGAAAAGCATTTCGATGTGGATGGTCTCATCCTGTTGCGTCACGGCATTTTCACATTCGCCGAAACCGCGCGCGATGCCTACGCACGCATGATCGAACTCGTGACGATGGCCGAGGAGCATATCGCGCAGCATTCGGAGAAGACGCTTGTCTCTGTGAAGCTGCCGGAGCGTGTGGCGGGCACTGCCGATATCGCACCGATCCTGCGTGGCGCGGTGACGATTTCGCGCGACGAACTTGCGGGCACCGCGAAGCGGCAAATCCTGTGCTTCCGCAACACGCCGGCCATCATGGAATATGTGAATGGCGCGAACGTCGCCCATTATAGCCAGCAGGGTGTCGTGACGCCCGATCACACGATCCGCACGAAGAACTGGCCGCTAGTGGTGCCCGCGCCGGATGCGAAGAAACTCGATGAATGGAAAAGCGCGGTCGAAGCCGCGGTCGAGAAATTCGTTTCGCATTACCATGCCTATTTCGCGCGCAACAATGCGCGTGCGGAGCCGAAGAAAAAGGAGCTCGATCCCTTGCCGCGCGTCGTGCTTGTGCCGGGTGTGGGCCTGTTCGGCCTCGGCGCGAGCGCGAAGGATGCGGCGATTGCCGCCGACATTGCGGAGAACGCGGTCGAGATCATCGGCAATGCGGAGAAGATGAGCACGTTCCGCTCCATCTCCGAGGCCGATATGTTCGATGTCGAATATTGGTCGCTGGAGCAGGCGAAACTCGGCAAGGGCGCGGAGAAGCCGCTGGCCCGGCAGGTCGCCGTCATCACGGGGGGCGGTTCGGGCATTGGTGCTGCGACCGCTGCCGCGCTTGCGCGCGAGGGGGCTGAGGTTGCCGTCATCGACCGCGATCTCGATGCCGCGCGCAAAGTGGCCAAGCATGTCGGCGGCCGCGCGTTTGCGTGCGACGTGACGAAGGCGGCCGATGTGCGCAAGGCGTTCGACGACGTTGCGGAAACCTTCGGCGGCGTCGATATCGTCGTGTCGAATGCGGGCGCGGCGTGGCAGGGCACGATCGGCATTGTCGATAACGAAACGCTGCGCCAGAGCTTCGAACTCAATTTCTTCGCGCATCAAAGCGTGGCACAGAATGCGTGCCGCATCATGGCGGCGCAGGGCACAGGCGGCTGTCTGCTGTTCAACACGTCGAAACAGGCGATCAATCCGGGCAAGGATTTCGGACCTTATGGCCTCGCGAAAGCGTCCACGCTGTTCCTCATGAAACAATATGCGCTCGATCATGGGCGCGAGGGCATCCGCTCCAATGCCGTGAATGCGGATCGCATCCGCACGGGGCTGCTCACCGACGACATGGTCGCGAAGCGTTCGAAAGCGCGCGGCATCAGCGAGAAGGATTATATGAGCGGCAATCTTCTCGCCCGCGAAGTGACGGCGGACGACGTCGCCGATGCGTTCGTCTATCTCGCCAAAGCCAACAAGACGACGGCGGCCATCGTCACGGTCGACGGCGGCAATATCGAGGCGAGCTTGCGCTGATACGCCCATATGGGCGTACGACATATTGACGCGCGGCTGTCATGCGCCTATATAGGCGTATGAAGCGCGGAGATTCCGCTTGCCGAAGCTTGAGACAAGCCGCGCCAAGATCGTTTCTCGGCTCTTGCGGGAGAATTG
>DATHQA010000299.1:0-5862 GCA_035483375.1 Rhizomicrobium sp.
GCACGGAAATCGCGATGATCAAGGTCGCGGCGCCACGCATGGCGCTGAAGGTTGTCGATGACGCGATCCAGGCCTGGGGCGGTGCGGGCGTCACGACTGATTCCGGTCTTGCGCGTGCTTATGCAAGCTTGCGCACGTTGCGTCTCGCAGATGGGCCGGACGAGGTGCATAACCGCACCATCGCGCGGCTTGAGTACGGCAAATATATTCCGAGGCCCAATCGCGCGGCGGCGGAGTAGTTACGCGGCAGCGGCGGTGCGCTGAGCGGGTTGAAGCGGGAGTTCGACGGTCACTTCGGTGCCGATGCCTTCTTCGCTCTCGATCTTCAGCGTGCCGCCATGCTTCTCCACGAGCGCGCGCACAAGCGCGAGGCCGAGGCCCGTGCCGCCTTTGGCGAGCATCGGATCGGCGCACACCTGCTCGAACGGACGGCCGAGGCGCGGCAGGTCCGCAGCCGGAATACCGATGCCGTCATCGCGCACGGCGATGCGCACACGGCTGTCGATATTCGTGACCGTGACGTGCACATGGCCGCCCGCCATCGTGAACTTCACGGCATTCGTGAACAGGTTGAGCAGCACCTGCTTCACGGCGCGGCGGTCGGCGATGAGCAGCGGTTCGGCGCGCGGCTTCGTCACCGTGATATCGACGCCGCCTTCGTCCGCGCGGTTTTTGAGCAGCCGCACGCAATCTCCGATCGTGCCGGAAAGATCGACGCGCTCGTAACAGAGCTCGAGCTTGCCCGCTTCGATCTTCGCCATGTCGAGCATGTCGGAGATGAGGTCGAGCAGAAGCTGCCCGGAATCATGAATCAGATTGGCATATTCGTCATAGCGCATATTGCCCAGCGGGCCGAACATCGTCTGCCGCATGATGTCCGCGAAGCCGATAATGGCGTTGAGCGGCGTGCGCAATTCGTGGCTCATATTGGCGAGGAATGAGGATTTCGCCATATTCGCCGCTTCCGCATGCTCGCGCGCGACGCGCATCGCGATTTCCTGTTCCTTGCGCTTGGTGATGTCGCGCGCGGCGCTGATGACGTGCTCGCATTCGCCCGCATGGTTGTAAAGCCCGCGCGTCGTCACTTCGAGCCAGATGTAATGGCCGCGCGCATGCTTCACGCGATAGGTCGCGGTCATGGTCTTGCCCATCGGCGGCACGACCGTCACCTTGCGCGCCTCGTTGCGGTCGTCGGGATGGACGAAGCGCATGAAGCGGCGGTTTTCGATCTGCGAGATATCCCGTCCCAGCACACGTTGCAGCGCGTTGGACGCAAAGAGAACTTTTCCGTCCGGCGTATTGAGCATGATGATATCGGAGGATTCCTCCGCCATCATGCGATACATGCGTTCGGCGATTTCGCGTTCTTTCTCCGCGATCACTTCGTTCGTGACGTCCTTGCAGACGCCGAGCAGAGCTACCACTTCGCCATTGCCGTCGAGTTCGACTTCGCCATGCGTGTCCACGATGGGCGCTGCCGAATTCGGATCGATGGAATGCGTGCGATAGTTGAACGGTGCTTTGTAGATCACGGCGGCTTTCAGCGCTTCGTCCACGACAATCCGGTCTTCCGGAATGACCTGGCTCATAAGCCATTCGCCGTCCGCCATATGGATCGCGGAATCGAGGCCTAGGAGCGCGAACATGCCCGGCGACCAGCGCGATGTTTTCGTCTTGAGGTCGTAACGCCAATAGCCGAAACGCGCCGCACGTTCGGCAAGCGCGAATTGCGAGCGCTCGCGCTTCAGCTCGGCTTCGGTCTCGACAATTTGTTTCGCTTTGCGTTCTTTTTCGGCCAACATTTTTTCCGCGAGTCTTGGTTCTATGACGGAACCATAACGCCCACGTTGTTAAGCAACGCTTTCGCGAATCGCCGAATGCACTAGAAACAAGCTTAATGGCTGGTTAATCCGTACACGGAATGCGCGAAACTATCCTTCCGCACCCGCGCGTTTGGCGAAATACCAGCCGAATTCGGCAAGGGGACCAACAGCCGCGGCATTCTGCGCCGCATTGGCATTCGCGGCGGTTCCGTCGCGCACGCGCCCGACAATGCCCTGCAAGATGCCTGCGAGCCGGAAGAAATTATACGCCGCATAATAATCCATGTTGGGCGTCGTCTCGCGTCCCGTGCGGCGGCAATACATCTCCACATATTCGTCGAGCGACGGAATGCCCAGCGCATCGAGATCGGCGCCGAGCAGCGATGACGCGCCGGGCGCGGCCGGCATCTGCCATTGCATGAGATGATAGGTGAAATCAGCCAAGGGATCGCCGATGGTGGAAAGCTCCCAATCGAGCACGGCTATGACCTTCGCTTCCGTCGGATGCAGGATCATGTTGTCGAGGCGGTAATCGCCATGCACGATAGAACTGCGCTCATCGGGCGGCACATGCGCGGGCAGCCATTCGATGAGCTTGTTCATCGCCGGAATCGTTTGTGTTTCCGACATCTGGTATTGCTTGGTCCAGCGCGAGATCTGGCGCGCGGTGTAATTGCCGGGCTTGCCGTAATCGGAAAGGCCGATTTTTTCGTAATCGATATTGTGCAGTTCCGCGATTGTTTCGTTCATCGCATCGTAAGTGGCATAGCGCTCTTTCGGCGAAAGATCGGGCAGTTGCGAATCCCAATAGATGCGCCCCTCCACGCAATCCATCACATAGAACATCGTGCCGATGATGCTTTCGTCCTCGCACAACAGATACGGCTTCGCGACGGGAAAGCCTGTGGGATGCAGCGCGGATATGATCTTGTATTCACGATCCACCGCATGCGCCGACGGCAACAGTTTTCCCGGCGGCTTGCGGCGCAGCACATATTTGCGGTTCGGCGTGACGAGTTGATAGGTCGGGTTGGATTGCCCGCCCTTGAACTGGCGCACTTCGAGCGGCGTCTGGAATCCCTCGATACGTTCGGCGAGGTAGGCTTCGAGCGTCTTCGCGTCGAAGCGATGGGCTTCCGTCACATCCTTCGTGCCGGAGAATTTCTCCTGCCGCGTTTCCTCGTGCTCGCTCATGCTTCCTCTTTCTCGCGGGCGACCGCGCGCCAGCCTATGTCGCGGCGGCAGAAACCGCTCGGCCAGTCGATCTGATCCACCGCTTTATAGGCGCGCGCCTGCGCTTCCGAAACCGTCTTGCCCGTCGCCGTCACATTGAGCACGCGCCCACCTGTGGCGACAAGCTTGCCGTCCTTCAGCGCCGTGCCGGCGTGGAAAATCTTCACGCCTTCGACGCGCGCGGCGTTATCAAGGCCACGAATTTCGCTGCCCTTCGCGTAATCGCCGGGATAACCTTTTGTAGCCATCACGACAGTGAGCGCCGCATCGTCGCTCCAGCGCAGATCGATGTGTTTGAGCTGCTTGTCGCGCGTGGCGGTGAGCGCGGTCAGCAGATCGGATTTGAGCCGCATCATAAGCACCTGACACTCCGGATCGCCGAAGCGGCAATTGTATTCGATGAGCTTGGGCTCGCCGTCTTTAATCATCAGCCCTGCGAACAACACACCCATGTATGGCGTTCCGCGCGCGGCCATCGCGGCGATTGTTGGCTTGATGATCTTGTCGATGGTTTTCCGCGTGACTTCCGGTGTCATCACGGGCGCGGGCGAATATGCGCCCATACCGCCCGTGTTCGGTCCCTTGTCGCCGTCGTAAACGCGCTTGTGATCCTGCGCGCTGGCAAGCGGCAGAATATTTTCGCCGTCGCTGAGCACGAAGAAACTCGCTTCCTCGCCGTCGAGGAATTCTTCCACGACGATTTCCGCATTGGCGCCGTCGAGCATCATGTCGATGGCGCGTGCGGTTTGTGCCTTCGATTCCGAGATCACGACGCCTTTGCCGGCGGCCAATCCGTCTTCCTTGATGACGACGGGAAAACCCAATTCTTCCGCGAAAGCCTTCGCCGCGCCCTTCTCGCGAAAACGGTGATAGCGGGCCGTCGGAATCTTGTGCGCGGCACACAGATCTTTGACGAACCCCTTGGAGGCTTCCAGAACCGACGCCCGCTTGCTCGGCCCCAGCGCGCGGACGCCCGCCGCTTCGAGCTGGTCCCATAGCCCCTCGACCAGCGGTACCTCCGGCCCGATCACGGCGAACGCGATGTTCTTTTCACGGGCGAAGGCGACAAGCCGGTCCAGTTCCGTCACCCCGATGGGTATGCATTCCGCGGCTTCTGCGATGCCCGCATTGCCCGGCGCGCAATAAAGCTTGGACACAAGCGGACTTGCCGCCAGCGCCCAGGCCAACGCGTGCTCGCGGCCGCCGGAGCCGACCAGAAGGACGTTCATGGGGCTTGTTCCTGCCAGTGGATTTCCGGCTCTACGGGCCTTGGCCGCCGATTGCAAGGGTCTGCTCAATGTGTAGAATGATGTGTAAGGAGACACACATGGCGACCAACCTGTCCATCGATCCCGAGCTTCTGGAATGCGCCCTCGAAGTGAGCGGGGAGCGCACGAAGAAAGCCGCCGTCACCAAGGCGCTTCAGGAGTTCATCGGGCGCAGGCGGCAGAAACGGCTGCTCGACCTCATGGGCAAGCTCGAGTGGGATGACGCGTTCGACTACAAATCGGAACGCGGACGCGATTGAGCATTTTTGTCGATACTAGCGTCTGGTCATTGGCGCTCAGGCGCGATGCACCTGTCGACACACCAGAAGTGCTCGCGCTGCGGCGCACACTAGAAACCGGCGATATGATCCTCACCACCGGCATCGTGCTTCAGGAATTGCTGCAGGGGTTTTCAGGCCCGAAAGCGAAAGAGAAAATACTGGAGCGGTTTTCCGCGCTGCCGTTTCTCACGCCGGATCGGCAGGATCACATCGATGCGGCGGAATTGCGCAATCGTTGCCGACGAAGTGGCGTGCAACTCGGCACTATATACGCGTTGCTGGCGCAACTTTGCATTCATCACGGATTGACGATGCTGGCCACCGACGGTGATTTCCGGAACATCGCGCGTCATTCGGCTTTGCGAATCTGGCAGACTTGAATCATGTCCGAAGCGGTTCACGCCAATCTGCCCGAATTCAGCGTCAGCGAGATCGCTGCGGCGCTCAAGCGCACGGTCGAGGATGCTTTCCCCTTTGTGCGCGTGCGCGGTGAGATTTCGGGGCTGAAATTCCATTCCTCCGGCCATGTCTATTTCGACCTGAAGGACGACAAGGCCGTGCTCAATGCTGTGATCTGGAAGCAGACGGCGCGTGCCCTGCGCCTGCGGCCTGAGGCGGGGCTGGAGGTCATCTGCACCGGGCGCATTTCGACCTATGCCGGCTCGTCGCGCTACCAGATCATCGTCGAGCAGATCGAGCTTGCGGGCGCAGGCGCGCTCATGGCGATGCTGGAGGAGCGCAAGAAGCGCCTCGCTGCCGAGGGACTGTTCGCGGCGGAGCGCAAGAAAAAATTGCCCTTCCTGCCGGATGTGATCGGTGTCGTCACATCGCCCACGGGTGCTGTGATCCGGGACATCATGCATCGGCTGAACGACCGCTTCCCGCGCCGCGTGCTGCTATGGCCCGTGGCGGTGCAGGGCGAGCGTGCGGCGGGCGAGATCGCCGCCGCCATTCGCGGCTTCAATGCGATGGGTACGAAGCCGGACCTTATTATCGTGGCGCGCGGCGGTGGTTCCATCGAAGACCTCATGGCGTTCAATGACGAGGCTGTGGTGCGCGCGGCCGCCGAAAGCGCCATTCCGCTCATCTCCGCCGTGGGGCACGAAACCGACACGACGCTCATCGATTTTGCGGCGGATGTTCGCGCGCCGACGCCCACCGCCGCGGCCGAACTCGCCGTGCCCGTGCGTGCGGAATTGCTCAATCAGGTGATGGAAGGCCACGCGCGCGCGATGCGCACCTTTTCGCGCGCGATGG
>DATHQA010000300.1:0-2938 GCA_035483375.1 Rhizomicrobium sp.
GCAGCACAAGAACAAAGCCCATGCCATGAAGCTTCTAAAGGCCAAGCTGTACGACATCGAACGCCAACGGGTGGACGGCGCCCGTGCCGCCGAACGCAAGAGCATGGTGGGCTCCGGCGACCGTAGCGAGCGCATCCGCACCTATAACTTTCCGCAAGGCCGCGTCACCGATCACCGCATCAACCTGACGCTTTACAAGCTCGACCGCATTATTTCCGGCGACGAATTGGGCGAGATCGTCGATGCGCTTGTCGCCGAGGATCAGGCCGGTCGCCTCGCCGAACTGGAATCGGAGTCGTGAGCGACGACTTCGCCGCCATTGTCGCACGGCTCAGGCAAGCAGGCATCGAAAATCCGCGCCTTGAAGCGCGCGTGCTCATGGAACATGCGGGAAGCGCGCGTCTCGAAGAATTGCTTCGCCGCCGTTGCGCGCGCGAACCGCTCGCCTATGTGATCGGCGAAAAGGAATTCTGGAGTTTGAATTTCGCTGTCGGGCCGGGCGCGCTCGTGCCGCGTCCCGAAACCGAAACGCTCATCGAAGCCGCGCTCGAATATTTTCCGGATCGCGATGCGCCGCTCAACATTCTCGATCTCGGCGTCGGCAGCGGATGCCTGTTGCTGACGCTTCTGCATCTTTATCCGAATGCGAAAGGCACCGGCGTCGATGCGTCGGGCGAAGCGCTCAAATGGGCGCGCACGAACGCGGCGCGATTGTTATCAACGTCTCACCCTCCCCTTGAGGGAGGGTCGAAGGCGGATTTGCACGACAGTGCAAAGACGGCTTCGGGGAGGGGTCCGTGCACCGCGGCTGGCCCCCTCCCCGAAAAATCTTCGTTACACTCAGATTTTTCGACCCTCCCTCAAGGGGAGGGTGGAACGTTTGAACATCGTTGTTCGCTGCTTCAAGGCAATTGGGCCGAAGGCCTCGCTGGTCCCTTCGATCTCATCGTCTCCAACCCGCCCTATGTGACGCGCAATGAAATGAACACACTCGCGCCGGAACTGGCTTTCGAGCCGCGCGGCGCGCTCGATGGCGGCGAAGATGGCCTCGAGGCCTATCGCGCGCTCGCGCCACAATTGCCCGGTCTGCTCGTGCCCAACGGTAGAATCTTGTTGGAAATCGGGGCCAGCCAAGCCCAAGCCGTCGTCGCCATCCTCAAAGGTTCCGGCCTGGAAACCATAAAAATCCGGCCTGACCTGGCCGGGCGCGACCGTTGTGTCGAAGCGCGTCTTTCCCCTTGGAAACCGAACGCCGAATGACTAGCTTGTTGCTTGTTGGGGCACGAACCGTTCCGGTTTCGGGGTTCGTCTGGCGCCCAGAGGGGCGATAGCGCGGTGAGAACCGCGCATAGCGATCGCAAATGAAGCGAAAAAGGAGTTGCGCGTTCGGGCGGTAGGCCGCGTCCGCGCTCGAATGGCACAAGGGGATCACGTGAAACGTTCTCGCAGGGGCGGCCGCAGGCCGCAAAATGGCAGCGGCGGTGGCGGCCAGCATAGCTACAACCCTAACCGCACCTTCGATTCGAGCGGTCCGGAGATCAAAATCCGCGGCTCGGCGGCGAATGTGTATGAGAAATATCTGCAGCTCGCCCGCGACGCCAACACGGCGGGCGACCGCGTGATGGCGGAGAATTATCTCCAGCACGCCGAACATTATTTCCGCATTCTGGCGGCAGCCCAGGCCCAGCAGCAGCAATATCAGCAGAACCAGAACAATCGGTCGCAAAACGGTTCCGGCGATCAGCCCTATCCGCAGCAGGGCGGCAGCGAGGCCCAGTTCTCCCTGACAGAGAATGGCAATGGCGGCGAGGCGGGCAACGATGAGGAAGAAGAAGGCGAGAGCGAAGAGGCGGCGGCCGAGTAGTCTTTCTCTCAACTCTTGAAACCTGGAACTCCGACCACACATATTGTCGGGATAAAGCGCTCTTCGGAGGCGTTATCCCAAATTCACGAGACTGGGCTTGCCGGCCGGTTGGCGGCGGACCTTGGGCTTTGAGAGGACAATATGGACGCCGAGAAATTCACGGAGCGTGCGCGCGGATTTTTGCAATCCGCACAGGGTTTGGCGCTTCGTTCCAATCACCAGCAATTCACGCCGGAGCATCTGCTCAAGGTTTTGCTCGACGACGAAGAGGGCATGGCCGCGCGGCTTATTCGCGCCGCTGGCGGCAGGCCCGAAGAGGCATTGCGCCAGACCGAGCTTGCGCTCGCAAAACTGCCGCGTATCGAAGGCGCGGGATCGGGGCAGGTTTATCTGTCACCGGAAGCAGCCCGCCTGTTCGACAATGCCGAGGCGCTTGCGAAGAAAGCGGGCGATAGTTTCGTCACCGCCGAATATTTGCTGCTCGCGCTTGCGATGGCGCAGGGCACCGAGTCCGCGCGCATCCTGAAAGATGCGGGCGTCACGGCGCAGAACCTCAACACCGCGATCAACGATCTTCGCAAGGGCCGCAAGGCGGATTCCGCAACGGCCGAAAATCAATATGACGCGCTGAAGAAATATGCGCGCGACCTGACCGAGCTTGCGCGTAGTGGAAAACTCGATCCCGTGATCGGCCGCGACGAGGAAATCCGCCGCACGATTCAAGTTCTATCGCGGCGTACGAAGAACAATCCCGTGCTCATCGGCGAACCGGGCGTTGGCAAGACCGCAATTGCGGAAGGTCTCGCGCTGCGCATCGTCAATGGCGATGTGCCTGAGGGCTTGCGCGACAAGCAATTGATGGCACTCGACATGGGCTCGCTCATCGCGGGCGCGAAATTCCGCGGTGAGTTCGAGGAGCGGCTGAAAGCCGTGCTCAACGAGATCACAAGCGCCGAAGGCCGCGTGATCCTGTTCATCGACGAGATGCATACGCTGGTTGGCGCGGGTAAAGCCGATGGCGCGATGGATGCATCCAATCTACTCAAGCCTTCGCTTGCGCGCGGTGAATTGCAT
>DATHQA010000301.1:0-4895 GCA_035483375.1 Rhizomicrobium sp.
GCGGATTTGAAGTGCGGTATTGGGATCCCCTGAATACGCCGGTTCTCGATGGAAACGGCAATGTGCGCTGGATCATCCATCGCGTGGAGGATGTGACGGAGCTTATCCGCCTACGGAAGGAAATGTCTGCAGGCCATGAACAGGTTGAAACACAACGTGCCGCCATCGCGCGGCTCAGCGCATCCAATATCGAACTGGCACGGCAGATCAGTGAAAATGTGCGCCTGCAGGAAGAACGTTATAAAACCGCCGATGCGCTGAGAGATAGCGACGAACGCTTCCGGTCGCTCGCGAACAATCTGCCCGGCGTCCTGTATCGCCGCATCGTGACGAGCGACGGGCGCATACGCGAACTCTATGTCAGTCCCGGCGTGAAGGAATTGCTGGGCGTCGAGCCGGAAGAATTCGTCGAGAAAGACATCACGCTGCTCGACTTCGCCCATCCCGAAGACCGGCCGCGTAAAATTCGCGCGCTGATGGAACACGGCGCCAAGCTGCAAACGCTTGTCATCGAAATCCGCAAAGTCTCGCGCGACAACAAGATCCGCTGGTGGCAGATCCATACAACGCCGGTGCGTCTTGCCAATGGCGATACGCAATGGGACGGCCTCGCCATCGACATAACGGATAGAAAACTCGCCGAACAGCAATTGCATCAGGCCGTGAAGATGGAAGCCGTGGGACAACTCACAGGCGGCGTGGCGCATGATTTCAACAATCTGCTCACCGTCATCCTTGCCAACGCCGACATTCTCGTGGAGGACCTTGAGAACAATCCGCCGTTGCGCGCGCAGGCCGAGTTGGTGCGCAAGGCGGCCGAACGCGGCGCGGACCTTACCAGAGGTCTGCTCGCCTTCTCCCGCAAACAGGCGCTGGAACCCAAACCCACCGATGTGAACAAGCTCATCGCCCGCATGGATGATTTGCTGCGCCGGGCGCTGGGCGAGCAAATCGAGATCGAGACGGTGGCAGGCGCGGGCCTGTGGCGCGCGCAGATCGACCCCACCCAACTCGAATCCGCACTTCTCAACCTTGCCATCAATGCGCGCGACGCGATGCCAGGCGGCGGCAAGCTCACGCTCGAAACCGTCAACGCCCATGTGGACGATACCTACGCCTCCATCCATAATGAGGTTTCACCCGGCCAATACGTGCTGGTGAGCGTCTCCGATACGGGCGCGGGCATGAGCAAGGAGACGATGGCACGCGCATTCGAGCCGTTCTTCTCGACCAAAGAGGTCGGCAAGGGAACCGGGCTCGGCCTTTCGATGGTGTTCGGTTTCGTCAAGCAATCCGGCGGCCATGTAAAAATCTATTCCGAGCTCGGCAAAGGCACTACAATCAAGCTTTATTTGCCGCGTTCCTATGAGGCCGCAGACATGGATGCGCCGACCACACAATCGCGCGAGGAGCCGCGCGGGCTTGAGACGATCCTGCTTGTCGAAGACGACGAGCTCGTGCGCACGCATGTCGAAGGGCTGTTGCGGCATCTGGGTTACAATGTCGTAACGGCACATAATGGCGTGGCCGCGCTCGCGATGCTCGAACGCGGCGAGGAAGTCGATCTGTTGTTCACCGATATCGTGATGCCGGGCGGCATGAGCGGCCGGCAATTGGCGGAGAAAGCCGCGGCGCTAAGGCCCGATCTGAAAATCCTTTACACATCGGGCTACACCGAGAACGCGATCGTGCATCACGGCCATCTCGATCCCGGCGTGCATCTGATCCGCAAACCCTATCGGCGGCAGGAACTCGCGCTGAAGCTGCGCATGCTGCTCGATAAGAAACAGACTCGTTGAACATTTTTTCCGTCATGGCAGGGCTTGACCCTGCCATCCGCCCGGCGCGCGTCTGCGTGCCGAAGAGATTCTTTTGCACCCGCAGACGCGGATGCGATGGATGGGCGGATCAAGTCCGCCCATGACGGTTTTAAAAAAATTCCACCGCGCCCGTTTCGCGCGGCGTGCGCGGCAATTGCAGCGGCGTCTCAGGTTCCTTCGCAAGCTGAAGCTGACGCACGCGCCCCGACACGGGCCAGAATTGCAGCTTACGCGCCTGCCGCCCGCCCGTACTGCCGCCGAGAAACCGGATTCCTTCGTGTTCGAGATAGCGCTCCGCGAATGCTGCATTCCTGTCGCCGATATCGGTGAGACCATCGGTCATGCGCGCCCCGCCGAACAATTTCGCCTCAAGCCGTTCGCGCCGCGCGCCGAGTGTGAGCAGCGCATTGACGAGCAATTCCATCGCATGCGCGCCATAGCGCATCGATGTCGTGCGATCCGTACCCTGGCCTTCCGGCAAAAGAAAGTGATTCATGCCGCCGACCATCGCGATGGGATCGCGCATGCACGTAGCGATACAGGAGCCGAGCACCGTCATCATGACGACTTCGGCATCGGCGGTGACGCGGCAATCGCCCTGGATCAAGTGAATGCGCGTCGGTTGCGAAAGCAGCCCGGTCATGCGAGCGGCCCCATCACGGACTCGATCTTGCTTTTCAGCGTCACGAGATTGAACGGCTTGATGACATAATTGTTCACGCCGAGATCGATGGCCTGTTTCACAAGCGCGGATTCGCCGCGGCTTGTGAGCATGATGAAAGGCAGCCGCCCGAAATCGGGATTGCTGCGCACCGCGCGCAAAAGCCCAAGCCCGTCGAGATTCGGCATGTTGAGATCGGAGATCACGAGATCGAAATGGCCAACCGAAAGCTCGCTCAACGCCTCTTCGCCATCGCCGCATTCCACGATGTTGCTGCAATGAAGCGCGAACAAGGTGGAGCGGATGAGCGTGCGCATCGCGCGCTGATCGTCTACGACAAGAATGCGCATCGCGTGACCGTCAGCCATGGGCGAACATCCCTTGTGCGGCGTTGCAATGGTCAAGGATTTCCGCAGCCATGCGCGCGCACGGCATTTGCCGCTCCACCGCACCGATCTCGAACGCGGCTTTCGGCATCGCATAAGGCACGGCAGTTGCGGGATCCTGGCCCAACGTGCGCCCGCCCGCCTTGCGCATTTCGAGCAAGCCTTGCACGCCATCGCGGCCGAGCCCGCTCAGGATCACGCCCACGGCGCGCGCACCCATGCGCCGCGCGACGGATTGGAACAGCACATCGATAGACGGCCTGAAACCATTCACGGGCTCGCCGTGACGCAAACGGCAATGCGGACCCGATGGCCCCATCGCGATTTCGAGATGACAATACGCAGGCGCGATATAGATGAAGCCGGGCTTCAGCGCAGCGCCGCCTTCCGCTTCCGCCACATGCGCAGGCGAAACGCGATTGAGACGCTGTGCAAAACCATGCACGAACATCGGCGGAATATGCTGCACGATAAGCGTGGGGGGACAATCGGCAGGAAAGCGCGAAACGATTTTCATAAGGCCTTCCACACCACCCGCGGATGCGCCGATCGCAACGAGCTTGCCGTTCCACACGAAGCGATGTGCCGCCTCGCTTTGATGGTGGCGCGCGCGGTTCACTGGTCTTCTCCGCGCGCAAGGCGATAGATCGTGTTGCCGTCGAGCAGAAGCCTGCGGTCACATTGCGCCACGCGCTCGGAATGGCCGATATAAAGATGGCCTTCCGGTGCGAGTTTGGCGGCAAGCCGATTGAATATCTGAACCTGCACATCTTCTTCGAAATAGATCGTGACATTGCGGCAGAAGATGATTTGATAGGCCTGCCGCATGGGCCATTCATCCATGAGGTTCAGTTCGCGAAACGCGACAAGCGCGCGCAATTCCTCGCCCACGTGCCACACTTTGGTTCCGTCCGGTTTGCGTTCGCGCTTGAACCAATCGGCGCGCACCTGACGGCTCACAGGCACGATGGAAGCTTCGTTGTAGATGCCTGCACGCCCCTTTTCGAGCATGTTGCGGCTGATATCGGTTGCGAGAATCCGCACATCATGCTGCGGCGCTTCGGGCATGAGCGAAAGCACCATGAGCGCAAGGGAATAAGCCTCCTCACCGCTCGAACAACCCGCCGACCACATGCGCAAACGCCCGCCGCGCCTGACATCGGCGACGAGTTGCGGCAGCACTTTCGTCTTCAGATGTTCGAAATGATGCGGCTCGCGGAAGAACCGCGTGACGTTGGTGGTGATCGCATCGATCATCTGGTGGCGCTCGCCCACGCCCCTGTTGCCTTCCACCAGCGCGCAATAGCGTTTGAAGTTTTCGACACCGAGTGCGCGCAGGCGTTTGACGAGGCGCGAATAGACAAGAGGCGCCTTCACATCCGGCAGGCTTATGCCGGCATCCTCATAGACCATCGTGGCGATCTTCTTGAAATCGCGCTCCGTGAACGGAAATTCGCGATTCGCGAAGACGCCGTTGCGCGCCTCGACCGTCCATGTGTCGGCTGCGTCGCTCATGCGGCTTCCGCTTCGTCCTCCGGCAGCATGTTCTTGAGCGCGAGAAGACAGATCATGCGCTCATCGACCGTGAGCACACCCGTGACAAAAGGCTCGATCGCTTCACAGCCCATATCGGGCGCGGGTTGGAACGCATCGTCCTCCAGCGCCATGATGTCGAGCACGGCATCGACAAGCAGGCCCACAAGCTTCTTGCCGATCCACGCAACGATAATGACCCGGCGCGCATCGGGATGGCTCGGCGGCAGGCATAACCGCGCGCCGACATCGACAATCGGCAGAACCGTGCCCCGCAGATTGATAAGCCCGCGCACATAGGCGGGCGAATGCGGCAAAGGCGTGATCGGTGCAAAGCCGCGGATTTCGCGCACCGACATCACATCGATGCAGAATTCCTGCTCGCCCACGCGGAATGCCACGAAGGAACGGAGATTGGTTTCGGTTGTCTTTGCATTCATGTCAGCCCGCCAGACGTTCGAGAGGTTTGCTACGCTGCATCGCAATGATCGCGTT
>DATHQA010000302.1:0-5979 GCA_035483375.1 Rhizomicrobium sp.
GGCGTCAAGATCTTCGTGACTGATGCGGCCCGCAGGTCCGCTGCCGCGCACAAATTGGAGTTCAATGCCCAATTCCTGCGCGCGTCTGCGCACGGCAGGCGATGCAAGCGGTTTATCGCCGGACTTGTGAGAACTAATATCTTCTTTCTGTGCAGACTTCGCCGCCTCCTCACCCTTGCCCTCTCCCTCTTTGGGGGCGAGGGAAGGAGCTGAAGGTTTTGTCGTTTCCGTCTTCTTCGCCTCGCTTATTTTTTCCGCACGTTTGTTGCCCTCGCCTTCGATTTCGAGTTCGACAAGCGCGGCACCGACGGGTGCCATCTCACCGGGTTCGCCGTGGCGCGAAATCACCACGCCCGCGACAGGCGATGTCATCTCGACTGTCGCCTTGTCTGTCATCACATCGACGAGATGCTGATCTTCAGCCACGTGATCGCCGACCGCGACATGCCAAGCCACGAGCTCGGCCTCCGCCGTGCCTTCGCCGACATCGGGCAATTTGAAAACATAGCGGCCCATTCAACCCTCCATCGCGCGGCGCATCGCATCGACAATGCGTGAAGGTCCGGGAAAATAATCCCATTCGAAGGCGTGCGGATAGGGCGTGTCCCATCCCGTCACGCGTTCGATAGGCGCTTCGAGATGATAGAAACAATTCTCCTGCACGAGCGCGGAAAGTTCGGCGCCGTAACCGCTTGTACGCGTCGCCTCATGCACGATGACGCAACGGCCGGTTTTCTCGACGGAGGTTTTGATCGTATCAATGTCCACGGGCAACAGCGTGCGGAGGTCGATCACTTCGGCGTCGATATGCGAATCCTCACACGCCGCAAGCGCCACATGCACCATCGTCCCATACGCAAGCACAGTGAGATCATCGCCCGCGCGCGCGATATGCGCCTTGCCGAGCGGCACGGTGTAATAACCTTCCGGCGTTTCGCTGGCTGGATGTTTCGACCATAGTGTCACGGTACGATCATGATGGCCATCGAACGGCCCGTTATAAATGCGCTTGGGTTCGAGGAAGATGACGGGATCATTGTCTTCGATCGCGCTGATGAGAAGCCCTTTCGCGTCATAGGGCGTGGAGGGAATGACCGTCTTCAAACCCGCCACATGCGTGAACAAAGCTTCAGGGCTTTGGCTATGCGTCTGCCCGCCGAAAATGCCGCCGCCATAGGGTGTGCGGATCGTCATCGGTGCATGAAAATCGCCCGCCGAACGATATCGCAGACGTGCCGCTTCGGACACAAGCTGATCGAACGCCGGATAAATGTAATCGGCGAACTGGATTTCAACGACAGGCCGCAAACCATAGGCACCCATGCCCACGGCCACCGCGACGATGCCGCCTTCGCCGATGGGCGTATCGAAACAGCGCTGCAGCCCGTGCTTTTTCTGCAAGCCTTCCGTCGCACGAAACACACCGCCGAAATACCCCACATCCTCGCCGAACACGAGCACATCCGGATCGCGCGCCAGCATCACGTCCATCGCGGAGTTGATCGCCTGAATCATGTTCATCGCGGGCATGATCAGACCCCAAGCTGCTGGCGCTGACGCCGCAAATGCCACGGCATTTCTTCATACACATCTTCGAACATCGTTTTGAGGCTTGGCTTCTGCTCGCCGCCGAGCGTGCCGAAGCTTTCGGCTTCCTTGTTCGTAGCGCGCACGAATTCCTCTGCCTCCTTGCGTGCGGCTTCATGTAATTCGTCGCTCCATTGGCCGACGGTTATAAGATGTTTCTTAAGCCGTTCGACAGGATCGCCAAGTGGCCACGCCTTCGCTTCATCCGAAGGACGATAGCGGTTTGGATCGTCGCTCGTGGAATGGCCCTCGGCGCGATATGTGTAAAGTTCTATGAGCGTCGCGCCGTGATTGGCACGTGCGCGAGAAGCCGCCCATTGCGTGGCGGCATAGACCGCAAGGAAATCATTGCCGTCCACGCGCAGGCCCGGCAATCCGTAACCGATAGCGCGCGAGGCGAATGTCGTTTCATCGCCGCCCGCGATCCCCTGAAAACTCGAAATCGCCCATTGATTGTTGACGACATTGAGCACGACGGGCGCACGATAGACGGACGCGAAATTGAGCGCGTGATGGAAATCGCCTTCGGCGGTCGTGCCCTCGCCCACCCAACTCGCCGCAATGCGGTCATCGCCTTTGTAGGCCGACGCCATCGCCCAACCCACAGCCTGCGGGAACTGTGTGCCGAGATTGCCGGAGACGGAGAAGAATCCGTATTCGCGGCTTGAATACATGATGGGCAATTGGCGGCCCTTCAGCGGATCGCGCACATTGGAATAGACCTGACACATCATGTCGAGCAGCGGATAGCCGCGCGCGATGAGAAGCCCCTGCTGACGGTATGATGGAAAGCACATGTCTTCTCGTTCCAGCGCCGCCGCCGCCGCAATGGATACGGCTTCTTCGCCGGTACATTTCATATAGAACGATGTCTTGCCCTGGCGTTGCGCGCGATACATGCGGTCATCATAGGCGCGTGTGAGCAGCATGGCTTTCAGCCCGCGTATGAGCGTGTCCGCATCGAGATGCGGATTCCACGGCCCCACCGCGCGGCCGTCTTCGCCGACCACGCGAATGAGGGTATATGCGAGATTGCGTATGTCATGCGCATGCGCGTCGATCTCGGGCCGCGGCACGGTGCCCGCGTCCGGCAATTGCACGCCGCTGAAATCGGGGCGGTCGCCGGGGCGATGTTCGGGAGTGGGAATATGAAGGCTCAGTGGCTTTCGGTTTTTCATATGTCGCGGGCGCGTGAGATGAGCAGCGCACCAAGCCTAGCCGCGCAGCCTGCGACAATTCAAGCAGTTTGAAATATTGTTTCGCAACAATGCAACAAACGCATAGTTACGACGCTTAGAAGGAAATGTTGTATCTTACGCTTGCACGCCGCGCTCATTGTCGTGCGCGGGTTTACGACGCGAAACTCGCATGAACCTTCTGTCCGGCTTCAAGCCGCTCCGCACCCTTCACGATGACGCGTTCGCCGGGCGCGATGGCACCGTGGATTTCGACAAGCGCGCCATCCTCATTACCCGTTTCGACGGCAACACGCACAGCCACGTTCTTCTCGCGCAGCACGAGCGCATCGCGCGGCACGGCGAGCACATCGCGCGGCGTGGCTGACGGCACGAACACTTTCGCCGCGTCGCCGACAACGCCGTCACCGGGATTGAGCGCGATGCGCAATTCGACCGTGCGGCTGATCTGATCGCCCACAGGCACGATGGCACGCAAATTCGCGATAAGCGCGCGGCTCTCGATCTCCACCGTGATCGGTGTGCCCTCGTGCAGGAACCGCGTAGAATCGATGGGTGCTTGTGCGGTGATTTCGATATCATCGATATCCACGAGACGCACGATGTCCTTGCCCACTGCCGCATACTCGCCGGGGTTGATCAGGCGTTGCGCCACGCGGCCGGGAAAAGGCGAACGGATCACGCTGTGATCGAGTTGGTATTTCGTACGGCTTAGATCGGCGCGCGCCTGCGCAAGTTGCGCGGTATCGACATCGCGTTGCGAAACGGCCTGATCGCGCGTGCTCGTGGCGACGGCAGCGGCATTCATAAGCCGCTGCATGCGGTCGGCCTGGGCACCATCGTAGCGCAGGCTCGCCTCAAGCCGCGCAACATTGGCGTTGTCCGACGCATATTGAAGTTTCAGCATGGAATCGTCGAGACGCGCGACGATTCCATGCTTTTTTATGACGTCGCCGACCTGCGCGACCCAGGCGACGCGGCCTTCGACTTCGGAAGCGAGATGGGAATCGTTGCGCGCGACGACCGTGCCGGGCAGCGCGAGCTTCGGCGCCATGCGCACGATCTTCGCCGTGACGACACCGACCTGCGCGGGATCCGTGGTCTGCGCGAATGTGGGCTGTGCGGCGAGCAACGCCGCAGCCATCCACTTTACATAGACATGCGTCTTTGTCATTCAGGCCGCTTCTCTCGTCGGTAGCGCAGGCGTGGCCGGCGCGCGTTTCGCAAGCGCGGGCCGCTCGCCGAGCCGCAGCATCGCAGGCATCAATATAAGCGTGAACACATGGCTCACCAAAATGCCGCCGACAATGACCGCCCCGAGGCCGCGATAGATCTCAGCGCCAGCGCCCGGCACGACGACAAGCGGCAACATGCCGAAGATCGCCGTCAGCGTGCTTGAGAAGATGGGACGCAGCCGCGTTTCGAGGCTCGAACGCACGGCATCCACGCGCGTCATGCCTTCGGCTTCGGCCTGCCGCGTGCGCGCGACAAGCAGGATCGTATTGTTCACGACAAGGCCGAGCACGATGATGAAACCGATCATCGTAAGAAGATCGAGCGGCTGGAACACGAAGAGACCGAGAATGCGCAACGCGAGCACACCACCCACTGTGCCGAGCGGCAAGGCAATCGTCGCAATCGCCGCATCCCAGGCGGAGCGGAACAGCGCCGCCATGATGAGGAACAGGATGAGCACCGCGAGCGCGAAATTCTTGCCCATCGTCCACAGCGCATTGTCGAGATGGTTCGCGGCGGCGCCATATGTGATTGTCCCATCGGCGGGCAGCATCTTGCGCATTTCGGGCTCGATCTGGGTGCGGACTATGCGCATCGCATCTTCGAGCGCCACGCCGTCGGGCGGCAGGAAATTGATCGCGAAAGTTCGCCTGCGATCGAGGCGATAGATGCTGCTCGGCGCGAGCGAAGATTGAACGGAGACCAACTCGCCGAACGGTTCGAGCCCACCTGCCGGCGTCGCCACGGGCGCATCGCGCAACGCTTCCGGCGACGTCAGCGTCTGCGATTTCAATATGAGATAGAGCTGCTTCTCGCCGTCGTAACGCTGGCCGACATAAAGCCCTTCGCCGAAAGCCTGCACGAGATTGGCAATATCGGGCCGCGTCCATCCCGCTTCGGTGATTGCGCGGTCGTTCGGTACGATCTTCAATTCCGGTTGATCGAGATCGAGCGATGGCTGCGGGTTCACGACCGCATCGGGGAATTTCTGCGTAAGCAATTGGAAGCCTTTTCGCGCGGCAGCACGCATCGCTTCGGCATCGTTGGATTGAATGTCGATCGAAATGCCGCCGCCTTCGTCGAAGCCGCCGAACAGACTGCCGATAGCGGCAAACACATTGGCATCGGGCAGATCGCGGATGACCTCCGTGCGTACGATGTGTTCGAGCGTCTTGAGATCCTTATCATCGGGCACGCGCACGGCCATGTCCATGTTGCCGGGGCCGTTCATCTTGACGTAGTAATTCATGAGCTTGGGCTGCTTCTTGCCCTCCATATAGGGCGTGAGCCGCGCAATCATGGGCCGCGCGATTTCGCGATCCACGAAATCGACGGTCGCGCCCGCGGGAAATTGCACGAAGCCGTCGACGGCGGCGCGCTTCACCTGCGGCAGGTAATGCACGCTGGGCAGCAGCAACCATGTGCCGAGAAGCGATACCGCGATAAGGCCCACGATCCAGCTTGTGCGCTGACGCGGCGTATCCGTCATCGCCATGATGCGATCGGTGATGCCGCGCCATACATGCGAGAGTTCACCAGTCTTGGGCCGCGTCTTGAGGAACAACACCGACGCCACCGGCACGACCGTGATCGCGACGACGAGCGAAACAAGCACGGAGGCCGCAATCGTCAGCGAAAGATCGGCGAACAATTGCCCTTCGACATCTTTGAGGAAAATCACGGGCAGGAAAATCGCGACATTCGTCGCGGTCGAGGCAAGCAGCGCGCCCCAGACCTGATCTGTGCCTTTTTGGGCAGCTTCAGCCGCCGGCATGCCGCGCTCACGCAAGCGCAGGATATTCTCGAACGCGACAATCGCCGCGTCGAGCACCATGCCCGTCGCGAACGCCAATCCCGCAAGCGAAACCACGTTCAACGTGCGCCCGAACAATTGCAGCAGCACGACGACCGCGCATAGACAGATCGGAATGACGGAGGAAATGATGATCGTCGCGCGCCA
>DATHQA010000303.1:0-4434 GCA_035483375.1 Rhizomicrobium sp.
CGGTTGAAACCGTAAAACGGTCCCGACGGCACATCGAGATAGAATTGCGGACGATTGAACGCCGTCTGCTCCCGGTAAGGATCGAAGCCTTCACGGGGAATGCCTTCCGGGTTGCCGGCCGATTGCACCATCACCGGCGGCACGGCGCTGATGATCGCGGCTTTGGCGACACGATCCTGATGGCGCGCGACGTAATGGACAACTTCGCCGCCGCCCGTTGAATGGCCGACATGGATCGCGTTCGTCAGATCCAGGCTCTTGGTCAACGCCGCGAGATCGGCGGCATAGTGGTCCATGTCATTGCCGCTGTCGGTCTGGGTGGAGCGCCCGTGACCGCGGCGATCATGCGCGATCACGCGATAGCCGTGCTGCACGAAGAACATCATCTGCGGATCCCAGTCGTCCGCCGAAAGCGGCCAGCCATGGCTAAACACGATGGGCTGACCGGAACCCCAATCCTTGTAGAAAATCTGCACGCCATCCGTGGTTGTCACGTAGCTCATGATGAAAGTCCTCAAGGAGTTCGAGGAGCATGCGCTCAATCACCCTCAACGGCAAAAGAAGTTTTCGCAAATGCGCGTTGCACTAGTTCCACGATTTCTGAAAACAACTGCTCGCATAGCGTCGAAACACTACAGGCTGTGCATCGCACAAAGCCCGTCACAAGCGGCGTTACGCCTTGAGCACGCTTTTGCCCGCATAAATCGCCTGATCGCCGAGCTTCTCTTCGATGCGCAGAAGCTGATTGTATTTCGCGAGCCGGTCCGAACGCGCGAGCGAACCCGTCTTGATCTGTCCGCAATTCGTGGCGACAGCGAGATCGGCAATCGTCGTGTCTTCCGTTTCGCCGGAGCGATGGGACATCACGGCGCGATAGGACGTGCGGTGTGCCGTCTCCACCGTTTCCAGTGTTTCGGTGAGCGAACCGATCTGGTTCACCTTCACAAGGATCGCATTCGCGGTGCCTTTCGCGATGCCCTCTTTTAGGCGCGTGACATTCGTGACGAACAGATCGTCGCCCACAAGCTGCACGCGCTTGCCGATGGCCTTGGTAAGCGCAGCCCAGCCATCCCAATCGTCCTCAGCCATGCCGTCCTCGATGGAGACGATGGGATAGCGGCTGCACAGTTCCTCATACACTTTCACCATGCCCAAGGGATCGAGCGTGCGGCCCTCACCTTCGAGCACATATTTGCCATCCTTGAAAAATTCGGTCGAAGCAGGATCGAGCGCGATGGTCACGTCATCGCCCGGCTTGTAACCAGCCTTCTCGATCGCGCGCACGACAAAGGCGAGCGCTTCGTCTGCGCTTTTGAGATTCGGCGCGAAGCCGCCCTCGTCGCCCACATTCGTGTTGTGGCCCGCATCCTTCAGCGCCTTCTTCAGCGTGTGGAACACTTCCGCGCCCATGCGCAGGGCTTCGCGGAATGTGGGCGCGCCGACGGGCATGATCATGAATTCCTGGAAGTCTATGGGATTGTCCGCATGCGCGCCGCCATTGACGATGTTCATGAGCGGCACAGGCAACACGCGCGCCCGCGGTCCGCCGATATAGCGGTAAAGCGGCATGTCCGCCGATTTCGCAGCCGCCTTCGCAACCGCCAGCGAAACGCCGAGGATCGCATTGGCGCCGAGCCGCGATTTGTTCGGCGTGCCGTCGAGTTCGCACATCATATGGTCGATGCGCGATTGCTCACTCGCATCGAGGCCGCACAGGATGTCGAAGATTTCCGTGTTGACGAAGCCGACCGCTTTCTCGACGCCCTTGCCGCCATAACGCTTGCCGCCATCGCGCAATTCCACCGCCTCGTGCGCGCCCGTGGATGCGCCGGAGGGAACCGCAGCGCGGCCCAGCGCGCCATCCTCCAAGAGCACATCCACTTCAACCGTAGGATTTCCGCGGCTGTCGAGGATTTCTCGCGCGGTGAGGTCGATAATTGCGGTCATTTAATACTTACCCCTGAACCAGTTCCGTGAACCCGCGTTCTCATAGGCGATGACCTTAGTGTCATCAAGCGGCAAGGAATTGTCGCATTCAAAGCCCTAAAATCGCCGGGGACGCGCGATTTGCCCTAGGAGAATTTGAAATGTCCGTTCGCAATTCATTGGCCTCGGTTTTGGCCGTGCTTCTTATGGCTGCGGCATTACCCGCCTGCGGCCAGTCCTCGCCACCCCAGGCTCGCGGCAACGGCAAGCTTTCGCCCGAAGAACAAGCGATGATGTTCCGCGATGCGCGCGATAAAATGAGCGCAATGTCGCCCGATCAGAAGCGCGCTTATCGCCAGCAGATAAGGCAGCAATGGGTATCCGAATCGTCCGCACAGCAGCAGCAGCAGCGCACACAGCTCGATTCCGAATGGCAATCGCTCCCGCAGGCCCAGAAGGACAGAGTGGAAGCGCGCATTCAGCAACACGAATCAAAGCCAAGCGGCGGCGGAGCCTCTTCGGGTGATGGTGGCGATGGCGGATCGCAATAGCGACCCGCGATTACGCCGAATCCGAATGATGCTCTAGACTCCCGACTCGCCATTCGGCGATGGGGAGAAACATGGCTGCCGTACCAGCAACGCTTTTGACGGCGATCGTGACGCTTGCTGCGATCGTGCTTTACATCATCATGAGCATCCGCGTGGGCCAGATGCGCGGAAAGCACAATGTCACCGCGCCCGCGACGACTGGCGCGCCGGAATTCGAGCGCGCCTATCGCGTGCAGATGAACACGCTCGAGCAGATGCCGATCTTCCTGCCCGCGCTGTGGCTTGCAACGATCTATTTCAGGCGCTTCGGCATGGTGCCGCCGGTTCTTGGCGCGATCTGGGTCATCGGCCGAGTGCTCTATATGAGCGGCTATATGGCCGATCCGTCCAAGCGTGGTCTCGGCTTCGGCGTTTCTGCGATCAGCCAGCTTCTTCTGTTGATCCTTGCTGCAGTTGGGATCGTGATGGCTTGGGGAACGACCTAAACCACCCGCTTTTTGACGATGCGGTCGATTTGAACCAATTCGTCAAGAAGTACCGGCAAGTCTTTGAGTTTTAACATGTTCGGACCATCGGACGGCGCATGGTCCGGATCCTGGTGGACTTCCGCGAAGACAGCGGCGACACCGACCGCAACGGCGGCGCGCGCGATATAGGGCGCCATCTCGCGATTGCCGCCCGACTTGTCGCCTTGCCCGCCGGGCTTCTGCACAGCATGCGTCGCGTCCATGACGACCGGCGCGCCGAACTTCGCCATCTCAGGCAGCCCGGTCATGTCCACGACAAGCGCGTTGTAGCCAAAGCTCGCGCCACGCTCCGTCACGAGCACATTCGGATTGCCCGCGCCTGCGACCTTCGCGATGACGTTCTTCATGTCCCAGGGCGCAAGGAACTGGCCCTTCTTCACATTGACGATCTTACCCGTCTGCGCGGCGGCCACGAGCAGGTCGGTCTGGCGCGAAAGGAAGGCTGGTATCTGCAGGATATCCACGGCCTCAGCCACGATGGCGCATTGCTCGCGCTCATGCACATCGGTGAGGACAGCAAGGCCCAGGCTGTCGCGGATTTCAGCAAAGATAGGCAACGAAGCCTCAAGCCCCATGCCCCGCTCGGCATTTCCGCTTGTGCGGTTCGCCTTGTCGAAGCTCGTCTTGTATACAAGTCCTACATGAGCTTTGGCCGCTATCTCCTTGAGTGCAGAGGCCATTTCGAGCGCGTGCGCCCGGCTTTCAAGCTGGCAGGGCCCGGCAATGATCGAAAGCGGCAACGCATTCCCGAACTCGGCAGAACGCGTGCGGACAACGGAATTGAGGATACTCATAGGATTATTCCTACAGCCCGCAGGCGGAGAGGTCGAGGCGATAAAAATAGGGTAATATCGAGCCAACCAAAGGAGAGTCGATGAGCGACGAGCGGAAGGACAAGACGCCGAGCCGCACGCAGGAGAAATTCGCGGCCAGCGAAAAGCGCGATATCGAAATCCGCAAAACGCGTGAAAAAGAAGAAGCCGCAACCACCGCCAAGATCAACAAATTGCGCGCCTTGCGCTTAGCCAAGGAAGCCGAGGACAAACGCATCGCCGACGCTGAAGCGCTGGCCAACCCGCCGAAAAAGAAGAAAGCGGCGAAGAAAAAAGTGGTGGTGAAGGCGTGAGGAACTCACCGCCTAGCTGGGCGGCCCCGTAGAGAACTCACCAGCGCGATAATCGTAGAACCGCCGACCACGGCCGCGATAACGAATAGCCCGCCACGGGCGAAAATCGAGCCGTGAACCAGTCGCAGTGCTGCCGCGAAAGCTAGAGTGAGACCGGCTATCAGCCCCGCGGTTGCCAACTCGCGCCACACGATACGCTGCCAGCCCGCAATGATCGCCGCGAACGGGACCACAGACGTGGTTTCGAGAAAGCGCCGGTAGGCTTCTCCTCCGCGCCGGAGAAGCTTCGCATCTTGATGGCGCG
>DATHQA010000304.1:0-9934 GCA_035483375.1 Rhizomicrobium sp.
CATCCGCGAGGAATATAAGCACGCTTGTCATCCCCGGCTGAGCATTGCGCAGCAATGCGAAGGGAAGGGGACCCAGGTGGTTGAGCATTTCGGTTTGAACTGACTCACAACCGTCATGGCAGGGCTTGACCCTGCCGTCCATCGTGTTCGCGTCGGCGAACGCAAAAGAGTCATTCCGGCGCATGGACATGCGCCGGATGGATGGCCGGATTAAATCCGGCCATGACGGATGCGGATAAACTTATCTCCGTACCGCTCCAGGACAACTCTGCGCTGCGAGCAGAGAACGCGTTGTTGCTTGAGAGACCGACCCGGTTTCACCGCCTGGGTCCCCTTCCCTCACGCTCGCATGAAATGCTCGCGCTCGCCGGGGATGACAGGTGTTATTTCACCCTTGGCGCATAGCGATGTAGCGAGACGCCGTTTTCCGCAAGCCAGGTTTGCGGGCGTTTCACATTGCCGACCATGTCTTCGACAAGCCGCCAGAAACGCGGCGCATGATTCATCTCGCGTAGGTGCGCCACTTCATGCGCGACCACATAATCGAGCACGAAAGGCGGCGCGAGGATGAGCCGCCACGAGAACGACAATTCGCGCGTCGAGGAACAGGAGCCCCAGCGGCTTGCCGTATCGCGCACGACAATGCGTTTGGGCTTCACGCCGATCATCTGCGCATATTCCGCAGCGCGCTTCTCGAACATCTTGCGCGCTTCGCGTTTGAGGAAATCCACGACGCGGCGCGGCGCATGCTCGCCATGGCCGGACACGCGGATGATCTTCTCGTCTTCAATGCGTTCGATCCAGACAGGCGAACGCCCGGCATCGCCCTTGCGGATGATGTGATCCTCGCCGCGGAACGGAATGCGCGCGCCGAGCACGGGCACGACGGGGCGCGGCACGCTGGCGAGACGCTTTGCGATCCAATCGGATTCGGTGCGCGCGAAATCGAGCGCATCGTCGAGCGCGCGCCGCGACGGCGCCACGACGGACACTTCGCCCGTCGAAGGATGCACCTTCACAATGAGCCTGCGCGCGCGGCGGTTAAGCTGCAGCGTGACCGCGACCGCGCGGCCGTCAATGCGCAGCAACGCACGCCGCGTCGTGTCGCTCGCTTTCGTGCGAAACAAATGCCTCAGCATCGAAATCTTCGCCCCTGCCTTGCGCGCAATGCAGAACCTGGCCGAATGTCGGCAAACGATGAGCGGACGCCCCCGATTCCATCTCGCCTTTCCCGTGCGCGACCTTTCCGAAGCGCGCGCGTTTTATGGCGATTTTTTGAAATGCGAGGAGGGCCGATCCTCGGCCGAATGGGTCGATTTCGACTTCTTCGGCCATCAAATCGTTGCGCATTTGAGCCCCGGCTGTGAAGCGAAAAATGAGGTCAATGCGGTCGATGGCGAGGCCATTCCGGTGCGGCATTTTGGTGTCGTGCTGGACATGCCAAAATGGCGGGAACTTTGTGAACAATTGAAGGCAGAAGGTGCCCGATTTTTGATCGAGCCGCAGGTGCGGTTCGAAGGGCAAAAAGGCGAGCAGGCGACGTTCTTCATTGCCGATCCGAGCGGCAATGCAATCGAATTCAAGGCGTTCGCGACGGAGGACCGGATCTTTGCGCATTGAGGCTTCGACCATTGCAGGTTTGCTGGGGGCTGTCGCACTCGGCCTTATGCTGGGCGCGCTGGGGTTTCAGTATCTCGATCACCTGCCGCCTTGCGAAATGTGCCAGTGGCAGCGCTGGCCGCTGATCGCCGCCATCGTGGCGGGGCTTGGCGGTTGGGCGATGAAGGGGCAGGTGGCGGCACCGTTTGCCCTGCTCGCGCTGACGCTGGTCGGCGTCTCGGGTGCGATCGGGGCCTATCAGGCCGGTGTCGAATGGCATTGGTGGCTCGGGCCGCAGGCGTGTACGGGTGCACGTTTCGTGCTGCAGGCGGGCGGCGACATCAATGTGCCGGTCGTGCGCTGCGACGTGGCGGCATGGCGGCTCTTCGGCATCTCGCTTGCCGGTTATAATGCGCTCATCTCTTTGGGGGCGGCGTGCATCGCATCGGTGTTCCTGCTCAGGAGCGAGACATGACAAGAAGCCCAAGGCCGCGTGCGCCGGGCATGAGTGCGGCGCAGGACATCGAATCCATGATCCGCGTCGATCATGCGGGCGAATATGGCGCGGTGCGCATCTACGAAGGCCAGCTCGCCGTGTTGCGTGCGCGGCCGAAATCCGAAGCCACAACCAAGATCATCGAACATATGGCGGAGCAGGAGCAACGCCATCTCGACGCATTCGACAGAATCGTCAATGAACGCCGCGTGCGGCCGACGGCGTTGGAGCCCCTATGGCGTGTTGCGGGATTTGCGCTCGGCGCCGCGACCGCTTTGCTCGGCGAGAAAGCCGCGATGGCGTGCACCGCCGCCGTCGAAGAAGTGATCGACGAACATTACGCAAAGCAGATCGAACGTCTCGACGATGAAGGCCTGAAGAAAACGATTTCCGATTTCCGCGCCGACGAGATCGCCCATCGCGACGAAGCGATTGCGCAAGGCGCGGAAGATGCGCCGGGGCATCGTTTGCTTTCCGGCGCGATCAAGGCGGGATGCAGGCTCGCCATCGCGCTTTCCGAGCGCATATGACCCATACGGATCAGGAAGATCGGCACCGGCGTCTCGAAGCGGCCTACAATCCGCGGCGCGCGAAACCGGAAGATGCAGGCCCGCTTTCGCGCTTATTTTCCGCGGCGTTCACCAACGATCCCGTGTTCGACTGGATCGCACGTAGAGGCCCGCGCAGAGCCCAAGTGCTCGAACAATTCTTCTTCTGGCTTTTGCATGCGCGCGCCATTCCGTTCGGCGAAGTGTGGATGAGCGAGAATGCCGATGTGTGCGCGGCATGGCTTCCGCCCGGCACGCCCGCCTCGCCCGGAGGTTTCATGGAGCAGATGCAGCTTATGCCGCTGTTCGTGCGGCTATGCGGTTTCCCGCGTCTGTTGCGCGGCTCCGCCATGGCCGACGCGATGGAAAAGAACCATCCGCATGAGAAGCATTTCTATCTCGCCTTCATCGCATCCGCGCCGCGCTTACAAGGCCTGGGCCTCGGTTCGGCGATGATGGAAGCGACGCTCAAGCACATCGATGAAACGGGCATGCCCGCCTATCTCGAAAATTCCAATCCGAAAAACACGCGGCTCTACGAACGCTGCGGATTCATGGAACGCAAGAACATCGCGCCGGCAGGCGCGCCACCATTGATCGCAATGTGGCGGCCCTCGCGAGTAGCGAATGGCGAGTAGCGAATAGAATCCCTACTCGCCATTCGCTACTCGCTATTCGCCTAATTACGGTTCCAGTTCGGAATCCCAATAGAGATAGTCCGCCCAGCTTTCGTGCAGGTAATTCGGCGGAAACGAGCGGCCATTGTTGCGCAATTCCGTCACGGTCGGCCGATGCGGACGTATGCGCGGATGCATGCCCGCCTGATGCGTGAGTCTGCCGCCTTTGAGCAGATTGCACGGCGCGCATGCCGCCACGACATTGTCCCATGTCGTGCGTCCGCCGCGCGAACGCGGGATCACGTGATCGAACGTGAGATCGTCTCGCGCGCCGCAATATTGGCATTCGAAACGGTCGCGCAGGAACACATTGAATCGCGTGAAGGCCGGATTGCGCGACGGTTTCACATAGGTCTTCAGCGAAACGACGCTCGGCACCTTCATCTCGAAGGACGGCGAGTGCACCTTGTGATCGTATTCGGCGAGGATGTTCACGCGTTCGAGGAACACGGCTTTGATCGTGTCCTGCCAGGCCCAGAGCGAAAGCGGATAATAGCTCAGCGGGCGGTGATCCGCGTTGAGCACAAGGGCCGGGCTATGGGCGGGCACGCCGGCTACTCCTAACACGACACGTTGCTTTCGAAGGCGAAAGTCCCCGTTTCTGGTCGCGGGCGGAGTTTAGTCCGCCCGCGGACGAAATCCAACGCGGGCGACTTTAAGCGATTCGGCGTGACGGTGAAGTGACAACTAGCTTAACACACAGCAGATTTCGCCCTTGCGCGCGAGCTGCCCGCGGAACGCCATGGCTAGAAACTGGCCGCCCAGCGCCAGGCCCGCCTGATCGATGGAATGGCCGACGCCCCGCGCAAGATGCCATTGAACCGAAGCCCCTGCCTGTCCAAGCGCACCCGCCGACACGAACAGCGCCTGTGCGGGGATCATCGGATCGGCATCGCCATGGGCAAGGAAAATGGGCGGCGTGTCGGGGCCAAGCGCCGTCATCTGGTCCGCGCCGGGCAGCATGCCGGAATAGCCGATGATCGCCGCAGGCTTCACCGCACGTTTCAGCCCCACATGCAGCGACATCATCGTGCCCTGGCTGAAGCCCACCAGCGCAAGCCGGTCATGCGGCAATTCGAGGCGCGCGAGTTCGGCATCGAGAAACGCGTTGAGCGTATCGGCCGCGGATTCCACGCCTTTCAGCATCTCGCGAGGATCGAGGCGGGAGATCGGAAACCATTGATAGCCCGGCGAACCCGGCACACGCTCCGGCGCATTAGGCGACACGAACGCCACTGTCGGAAGCGCGCGCTGCCAATGCGGCGCAAGACCTATGAGATCATTCCCATCTGCGCCATAGCCATGACAAAACACGACGAGATGCGTCGCAGCCCCGCGCGCGGGCGCGAGCCTTGGACCGGTTATGGGGCGTGCCGCCATCGTCTCCTCAACAATCCTGCGTTAGATTGGGAATATGATTGTCACGCGTTTCGCGCCGAGTCCAACGGGGTTGCTGCATCTGGGCCATGCTTACGCGGCCATCACCGCGCGGGACGCCGCGGAGGGCGGACGTTTCCTGCTGCGCATCGAGGATATCGACGAAGGCCGGACGCGCGAGGAATTCGTGGGTGCGATCTACGAAGACCTAAGCTGGCTCGGCCTTGAATGGGAAACGCCCGTGTTGCGGCAATCGACGCGTTTCGACGCCTATCGCGTGGCGCTCGACGAACTCGAACCCCTGCTCTATCCCTGTTTCTGCACGCGCAAGGACATCGCCGACGAAATCGCGCGCGCGGGCGAAGCACCGCACGGTCCCGAAGGCCCACTTTATCCCGGCACCTGCCGTCATCTGACGGATGTGGAACGTAGCGCGCGCATTGTCTCGGGCGCATCCTATGCGCTGCGTCTCGATGTGAAACGCGCCGCCGAAATCGCGGGCGCGCTTTTGTTTGAGGAACATGGCCGTGGCCCCAACGGCGAACACGGCGCGATCACGGTCGATCCATTGCTGTTCGGCGATGTCGTGCTCGCGCGCAAAGATATTCCGGCGTCCTATCACTTGTCCGTTGTGGTAGACGATGCGTTCCAAGGCGTGAATCTCGTCACGCGCGGGAACGATCTATTCGCGGCGACGCATGTGCAGCGATTGCTGCAAGCTTTGCTCGGATTACCCGGGCCTGCCTATGCGCATCACAAGCTCATTCTCGATGAACAAGGCCGCAAATTCTCCAAACGCGATCATGCCGTGACGTTGCGCGATCTGCGTGCGCATGGCGAAACACCTGCAACGATCCGTGCCCGCCTGTTCCACAACGGAAATTGACTGGCGCCGCGCGCAAGATCGGCGCATCGTCTTGCGAACGATGGAGGCCATGATGAAATCGCTATTTCTTGCGGCATGTATCGCTTGTCTTTCGACGACAGCGATGGCTGCGCCCGCCGGCGACATGATCGCTGCCGACAAAGCCTTCGCCGCGATGTCGATGGAGAAAGGCGCGCATGCTGCGTTTCTCGCCTACATGGCCGATGATGTGCGCCTGTTCGACGGCGAGCATCCGCCGCTCATCGGCAAGAAAGCGGTTGTCGATTATTATGCGCAGCATCCCGAACGGCCCGATGAGCGTCTCGACTGGAAACCGCTTGAAGCTTTCGCCTCGCCCGACGGCATACTCGGTTACACACGCGGCACATGGATCGCGACAGGCACGAAGAAAGACGGAAAGCCCTATCGCCAGACGGGCTATTACGTCACCGAATGGCGGAAGCAGACGGACAGCACCTACAAATTCGTGCTCGACATCGGCGGCACGGATTAGAAATCTTCGGCGGCCCGTAGCACCTTCAATTGTTTTTCGAGCGTAAGCAAATCGCGTGTCGCGACGCGCCAGACGATTCTCAAATCGACGCCGAAATAGGAATGCGCGATGATGTTGCGCATGCCGCGAATATCGATCCAGCGGATTTCGGGATATTTTTCGTAGATACGCTTGGGCACATGGCGCGACGCCTCGCCGATGATTTCGATGTTGTGGAGAATGGCATCGACCGTCTTGTCGTCGTTGGCAAGGCCGGCCTGGCTCAGATCTTTCGTGTAAGTCCGCACCTTTGCGATGCAATCGAGCATATCGAGAATGCGAAAACGCCATTCACGGGTAGGCATAGATGGCTTCGCCGAGAATCCGGTCTTTAAGCCGGGGATGCAGCGCACGCTTCGTCACGAGATCGACGTTGCGCCCGAATTTTTCCGACAACTCGCGCTGCAA
The DNA here is from genome assembly GCA_035483375.1 of Rhizomicrobium sp. Classification (GTDB taxonomy): domain Bacteria; phylum Pseudomonadota; class Alphaproteobacteria; order Micropepsales; family Micropepsaceae; genus Rhizomicrobium. The sequence goes on from DATHQA010000304.1 coordinate 6,524, forward strand.
CTTCACAAAATCGAGAAGACCGGGGCTTCGCGAGAACTCAACCATAATGTCGATGTCGCTCCCGGCACGGCCTTCGTTGCGCGCAACCGAGCCGAACACCGCCGCCGATTTCACATGGTAGCAGTCGAGAAACGGCTTTAACGACCGCAGTTTTCTAATGGCTTCGTCTCTGCGCATGGCTCAAGCCTAGCACAGGCAGCGTTAAAATTCACTCCGTCGCCAAGCCCACGATCCCGCGCATGATTGCGTTGAGATCGTAATCCTTGGGGCTGTAGATCGCAGCGACGCCGGAATTCTTGAGCGCGGCTTCGTCTTCGGGCGGGATGATGCCGCCCGCCACGACCTTTACATCGAGCCCCGCCGATTTGAGTTTGCTCACCACTTCGGCGGCAAGCGGCACATGGCTGCCCGACAGGATCGAAAGCCCCACGATATGCGGCTGCTTTTCGCGCGCAGCCGCGACGATCTCATCCGCCGTGAAACGGATGCCGTTATAGATGACCGACATGCCGACATCGCGCGCGCGGATGGCGATCTGTTCCGCGCCGTTCGAGTGGCCGTCGAGGCCGGGCTTTGCGACAAGGAATGTGAGCCTGCGGCCGAGTTTCTTCGACGCGGCATCGACTTCCTCGCGCAGCGCAACGATGCGTTCGTCATTGCGCGCGGGCGCGGTGGATGCCACGCCCGTAGGCCCGCGATATTCGCCGAACACGGCGCGCAAATGCTGCGCCCATTCGCCCGTCGTCACACCCGCCTTCGCGCAATCGATGGAGGCGGGCATGAGATTGCGATCTTCTTTCGCGGCGCGCGCAAGTTCGGCCAACGCGGCTTCCACTTTTTTCGTGTCGCGTGAGGCACGCCAGACGTTGAGGCGACTGATCTGTTCACGCTCCACATTGTCGTCCACGACAAGGAAATGGCCATTGCCCGATGTGAGCGGCGACGGTTCGGTTTCCGTATAGGCATTCACGCCCACGCGGATTTCCTCGACCGTTTCGATATCCTCGACGCGCGCGGCGTTCGACTTGACGAGACGCTCCTTCATATATTCGAGCGCTTTTTGCGAAGCAGCCCCGCCCATCTCCTCGATGCGCGCGATCTCGGCGCGAATCTGCTCCGTCAGCACGCGAACCTTTTCGTTGATGACATGAGAGCCGTCGAATATGTCGCCATATTCGAGCATGTCGGTTTCGTAGGCGCCGATCTGTTGCAGGCGCAGCGACCATTGCTGATCCCATGGCCGCGGCAGGCCGAGTGCCTCGTTCCAGGCCGGCAATTGCACCGCGCGCGCGCGCGCATTCTTGGACAACGTCACGCCCAGCATGCCGAACAATACGCGATAGACATTGTTCTCCGGCTGCTGTTCGGTGAGGCCAAGCGAATTCACCTGCACGCCGTAACGGAACAAACGGTATTTCGGATCGGCGACGCCGTAACGGTCGCGCGTAATCTGATCCCACAACGCGCTCATCGCGCGCAGCTTGCAGATCTCGGTGATGAACTTCACGCCGGAATTCACGAAGAACGAAATGCGGCCCACCGCTTTGGGGAATTCGCTTTCGGGGATCGCGCCGCGTTTCTTCGCGGCATCGAGCACGGAGATTGCAGCCGCCAAAGCAAACGCAGCCTCTTCCACCGCATCCGCACCCGCTTCCTGCAAATGATAGGAACACAGATTGATCGGATTCCATTTCGGCAATTCCGCCGTCGTGAACGCGATCGTGTCGCTGGTGAGCCGCAACGCGGGCTTCGGCGGAAAGATGTAGGTGCCGCGCGCAAGATATTCCTTGATGATGTCGTTCTGCGTCGTGCCGTTGAGCGAGGCGCGTGCAGCGCCCTGCTCATCGGCGACCGCCACATACAAGGCAAGCAGCCACGCCGCAGGCGCGTTGATCGTCATGGACGTATTCATGTTCGCGAGCGGAATGCCGTCGAACAGCGTGCGCATATCGCCCAGATGGGAGATCGGCACGCCGACCTTGCCGACCTCGCCCTTTGCGAGCGGATGATCGCTGTCGTAACCCGTCTGCGTCGGCAGATCGAAGGCGACGGACAGGCCCGTCTGCCCCTTGGCGAGGTTGCCGCGATAAAGCGCGTTCGAGGCAGCCGCGCTCGAATGGCCCGCATAGGTGCGGAAAATCCAGGGCTTGTCGCGATGAGGCGCGTCGGCCATCCAAGGCTCCTCGAGAAATCGGGGCGAATATAAACCGTCAGGCGCGCTGCATTGCAACATGTGGGGCAGGGGCATCGGCAAGCCCCATGACCCTGCGTGCGATGAGCCAAGCCATGAGCCCGATGGCGATGAGGCCTATAGGCACACTGAGGCCCAGGAAAATGATGATGCTGAGGCTGGCGGCCACAATGGCAAGTTTCTCAAGCGCATCGAAGGCGCGCTGGCGGGCGAGGAAGCCTAAGGTCAGCACAAGCACGGGAAAATCGTAGACATAGAGATAAGGCGTCGCGAGCAGTGAGGAGAGCGCGAGTGCGGCTGCTTTCAACGCGAACGGCACATCGCGCCGCCACAGCCACAGCGTCGCAATTGCGGCAATCGCCAGCACCGAGAATTGGCCGATCCAGCCCGCATCGACGCCGCCGCCAAGCCAGCGCACAAGCCCGAACACGCTTTGCAATTTGTTGAAACCCGCTTGGCCCTGCACGAGCACGGCTTGCGTCGTATGCGGGATGGAATGGAAGAATGCGCGCCATGTTTGCGCGCCGAACGCAAACCATGATGCAGCCATCATCAACGCTGCCGTCACGCTCGCCGACGCGATGGCGCGCCAGCGCCCATCAAGCGCAAGCACAAACGGAAACAGGATTCCCAATTGCGGCTTGTAGGTCAGAAGACCAAGGAAAATGCCGCTTAAAATGGGCCTTTCCTCAAGCAGCAAAAGGCTCGCGCCCATGAGGGCCGCCGACAGACAACCATTTTGTCCGACGGAGGCGTTGAGCAATATCGCAGGAAACGCGCACGCGATGAGCGCTGCTTCATTGCGCTTCACGATGCGCGCCATCGTTGCGGCAAAGGCGGCAAGCGTGGCGATGGTGAAGCCTAGATAAGCGGGCACATAACTCACGCAGGCAAGCAACGCCGCGACGAACAAAAACGGCGGCGCATAATGCCAGCCGTAATAGCCGTGGAATTCGTGACCGATCGCGCGCAATTCCGCGAGGCGATGGATGTGCCAGTCGTAAACCGCTTGCGGCGTATGGGAGAGCACCAATTGGCCCGCCGCCCACACATCGATGAAATCCGCGTCGATGGGGTGGCCCTTCGCATCGACCATCCAATTATGCGCGACGAACATGCCTGCGAGAAACGCGGCATAGGAAACCACAACTGTAAAGCACAGCCGCATCGTGGTTTCGGGTGAAAAAAGGCGGGTTTTCCAGGGCATGAGCGTAAAATTA
>DATHQA010000305.1:0-3187 GCA_035483375.1 Rhizomicrobium sp.
ATTCGCCGCAGCCATAGCCCCAATCGTGACGATGCGTGCGATCGCCGTGATAGCACGTCACGGTATCTTCAATGATAAGCTCCACAAGCACCTCGCCACCAAGATCGCGCGCAAGCTTCCACGTTGCGGCTTTGTCGATGAACATGAGCGGCGTGTGGATCGCGAAATGCGCCTCCATGCCGAGATTGAGCGTCGTCTCCAGCGCCCGGATCGTCGAATTGCGGCAATCGGGATAACCGGAGAAATCCGTCTCGCACATGCCGCCCACGAGATTGTCGATGCCGCGCCGATAGCCGAGTGCGGCCGCAGCCGTGAGGAACAGAATGTTGCGGCCGGGCACGAAGGTCGTGGGCAGTCCGTTCGTGCCCATCTCGATCTCGCGATCTTCGGTGAGCGCGCTGCCGCCGATCTCCTTCAACACATCGAGCGCGAGCATGTGGTCGGAGGCCAGGCGCTCCGCCCATTGCGGGAAACGTTCCCGGATCGCGGCGAGGATGCCCGGCCGCGCCTCCAATTCCGCCGCATGGCGCTGGCCGTAATCGAAACCCACCGTCTCCACACGCGCGAAACGGTCGAGCGCCCAGGCAAGGCATGTCGTGGAATCCTGCCCGCCGGAAAACAATACGAGTGCGCTGTCGCTTGCCATACGCGACTTAAAGCACGCGTCAGCCCGCGAGCGAAAGCTCCCTCGGCTTCACGCGCGAGGACGGCAGCGTCACGAACACGCGCGTGCCGCGCCCCTCCGCACTTTCGATGCGCAAGGAACCACCATGCAACGTCACGAGCGAATGGGCGATGGGAAGGCCGAGACCCGTGCCTTCAAAGCGACGCGCCAACGAATTGTCGAGCTGGCGGAATGGCTCCATCGCATGCGCGATCATCTGCGGCGACATACCGATGCCGGTGTCAGCGATCTCGAACACAAGCCCACCCTCATGCGTCGCCTGCGCCGAAACCGATACGCGGCCTTCCGCCGGCGTGAATTTCAGCGCGTTGGACACAAGATGCGTGAGCACGAGCCTGAAGCGGCTCGGATCCACATCGATGGCAGGAAGGTTCGGCGCGATCTTCACCGTCACGTCGCGCGCATCGCCCGTATTATGCTTGGCCTGGCGCACCGTGTCTTCGATGAGCGCGCGCACGCCGATGAGCCGCGAGGCAAGCGTGATCGCACCGCCCTGAAGCCGCGCGATTTCCAGAATGTCGTTGATGATGACATGCAGCCGTGTGCCGCTGTCATAGATGTCGCCCGCATATTCGCGATAGGTCGCGCTCATCGGCCCGAATACTTCGCCCTTCATCATCTCGGAGAAACCGAGAATCGCGTTGAGCGGCGTTTTGAGTTCATGGCTCATCGCGGCGAGGAAGGCGCTTTTGGAGCGGCTTGCTTCCTCGGCCTCCTGCAGCGCGCGGCGCAGCGCATGCTGGCCTTCGATCTTGGCCGTCACGTCTTCGACCGTGCCTTCGTAGAACAGCACATTGCCCTGCCAGTCGCGCACGGCGCGCGCATTCTCCGAAATCCAGATGACGGAGCCGTCGCGGCGGCGGATGCGCGAGACGAAATCGGTGACGCGGTCGTCCTTCTGCATGAGTGCCTGGAATTCGCTGCGCCTGCCGGGATCGAGGTAAAGCTGGGCTGCGATATCCGTAAGGCCGCTCATGAGCGCCTCGCGATTCTCATAACCATAAATACGCGCAAGCGCAGGGTTGGCGTCGAGGTAATAGCCGCTCTGCGTCGTGCGGAAAATTCCGGCGATTGCGTGTTCGAAAAAGGCGCGATACGAGCGCTCGCCCGCAGTCGCGACCTGACGGACAGGATCGACCGCGCGACTCAGTGCGAACACTGCGGTCGCCAGCATCGACACGATGAGGATGCCGAAGCGCCACTCCGGATCCTCCATCGAGGCCGCAATGCCAATGGCAAGCCCAAGCGCGAGCGCAGGAATACCTACAACCAATAGATGAGAATTGAGCTTTCCCGCGGGCCTGAACCGCCGGGTAGGCGCAATCCGTCCAACAGTCTCCGACACCACCAAACCCATCCTGCATTGCAGCAAAGTTGCTTATGAGTAACTGCAAACCCTAAACACCGCGTTGACCGCGAAGCGAAATCCGGGTTCTTCTGTTCGCGGAGCGGCCGGGCTGGCTCGGGAATGGGCTGGCCTGAAAAGGAGACTTGCGTGGCGATCGCGATTGGCGGCACGGGACTGTTCACGCCGCCCCACTCCATCAGCAATGACGAGCTTGTTGCCTCGTTCAACACCTATGTGCGTCAGCACAATGAGGCGAACGCCAAGGCGATTGCCGAAGGCACGAAAGCACCGCTTTCCGAATCCTCCAGCGAATTCATCGTGAAGGCTTCGGGAATCGAGGCGCGCTATGTCATGGACAAAGCGGGCATTCTCGATCCGGAGATCATGTGCCCGCGTATTCCCGAACGCTCGAACGACGAGATTTCGATTCTCGCCGAGATGGCCGTGACCGCCGCGAAGGATGCGATGACGGCTGCGGGCCGCACCGCCGCCGATATCGATGGCGTGCTCGTCGCGTGCTCGAATCTCCAGCGCGCTTATCCGGCCATTGCGGTCGAGGTACAGGAAGCGCTCGGTATCGACGGCTTCGGCTTTGATATGAATGTCGCGTGTTCCTCTGCGACATTCGGTCTCCAGGCGGCGGCGGATCAGGTGGCGGCGGGGCACGCCCGCGCGATCCTCGTGTGCAATCCGGAAATCTGCTCCGGCCACCTCAATTTCCGCGACCGCGACAGCCATTTCATCTTTGGCGATGTGGCGACGGCCTTCATCGTGGAGCGCGCTGAAGCTGTGAAAGGCGAGAATGCATGGGAGATCGTCTCCACGAAGCTGCTCACGAAATTCTCCAACAACATCCGCAACAATTTCGGCTTCCTCAATCGTGCGGCACCCGAAGGCATCGGCAAGCCGGACAAATTGTTCGTGCAGGAGGGCCGCAAGGTCTTCAAGGAAGTCGTGCCCATGGTGACGGAATTGATCCTCACGCATCTGGGTGAGGCAGGCATCGCGCCCGCACAGCTTCGCCGTATGTGGCTGCATCAGGCCAATCTCGGCATGAACGAGATGATCGCCAAACGCGTGCTGGGCCGTGCGCCGGAGCCGGGCGAAGCGCCGAACATCCTCGGCGAATATGCCAATACGAGTTCGGCGGGTTC
>DATHQA010000306.1:0-6473 GCA_035483375.1 Rhizomicrobium sp.
CAAAAGCGAATTGGGCGAACGCGCGTTCGTTGCCGTGTGCAATCTTGCCAGCGCCGCATCGGTCGAAGCCCTGCCCAAAGCGGCGGAAGCAGCCGCAGGCCCTATCGATATTCTCGTCAACAATGCGGGCATCACGCGCGACAATCTTTTCCTGCGCATGAAGGATGAGGAGTGGGATCAGGTCATCGCGGTCAATCTCACAGCCGCGTTCAAACTCTCCCGCGCCGTCATTCGCGGTATGATGAAGAAGCGCTGGGGCCGCATTGTAAATATCACATCGGTGGTCGGCTCCACGGGCAATCCGGGGCAGGGCAATTATGCGGCGGCGAAAGCGGGCGTCGCGGGCATGACAAAATCGCTCGCCGCCGAAATCGCCAGCCGCAACATCACGGTCAATTGCGTGGCGCCCGGTTTCGTCGTGACGCCCATGACGGACGCGCTGACCGATGCCCAGAAAGAGGCTTCGCTGTCCCGCATTCCGGCCGGCCGCTATGGTGAGCCCGCGGAGATCGGCGCGGCTGTTGCCTATCTTGCCAGCAATGAGGCAGGCTATATCACCGGCCAGACGATTCACGTCAATGGCGGGATGGCGATGATTTGACTGCATTATCAACGACTTAGAAGCGTGTGGCAGGATTTCCGGCTTTGTGTTACTTCAAGCCTCGCGAAACTTTCCGCCACGCACGCGGGTTGACTGAAGGGTCCTTGCCGCGGCCCATTCAAGGCGGCGAACGAAACAAGTGAGAGGCCTTTAAACCAATGAGCGATACTGCGGAGCGCGTGAAGAAGATCGTCGTCGAGCACCTCAATGTGGATGCCGACAAGGTCAACGAAGGCGCGTCCTTCATCGAAGATCTGGGCGCGGACAGTCTCGACACCGTCGAGCTTGTCATGGCGTTCGAGGAAGAGTTCGGCATCGAAATCCCCGACGACGCGGCGGAGTCCATCGTCACGGTCGGCGATGCGGTGAAGTACATCGAGAAGCAGCAGGGCTGATTGGCCGCCTTACGGTAGCCGTCACATGCGGAGAGTTGTTGTCACCGGCATGGGTCTCGTCACGCCGCTCGGATGCGGCGTGGAGGAGAATTGGTCTCGCCTTCTGGCGGGCCAGAGCGGTATTCGCGCGATCACGAAATTCCGCACCGACGATCTGCCCGCGCGCATCGCGGGCGATGTGCCGCGCGGCGACGGCACGGACGCAACCTTCAATGCCGATCAATGGATCGATCCGAAGGAACAGCGCCGTGTTGACGATTTCATCATATTCGCATTGGCCGCGGCGCAGCAGGCGGTAACGGATTCCGGCTTCGAGCCGAAAGACGAAGAAGAACGCTGCCGCACGGGCGTGCTCATCGGGTCTGGCATCGGCGGTTTGCCGGGCATCGAAGACGCCGCGATCCTCGTGCATGAAAAAGGCCCGCGGAAATTGTCGCCGTTCTTCATTCCGGGGCGGCTCATCAATCTTGCATCCGGCTATGCGTCGATCCGTTTCCGGTACAAAGGCCCGAATCATTCGGTCGTGACGGCGTGTGCTACGGGCGCGCATGCCATCGGCGATGCGGCGCGGCTCATCGCATTCGGCGATGCGGATGTGATGCTCGCGGGCGGCACGGAGGCGGCGATCAGCCGTCTCGGTATGGCGGGCTTTGCCGCGTGCCGCGCGCTTTCGACAGGCTTCAACGATATGCCGGAGCGCGCCTCGCGTCCTTATGACAAAGATCGCGATGGTTTCGTGATGGGCGAAGGCGCGGGCATCGTCATGCTCGAAGAACTCGAACATGCGCGCGCGCGTGGCGCGAAGATCTATGGTGAGATCGCAGGCTATGGTCTGTCCGGCGACGCGCACCACATCACGGCCCCCGCCGAAGATGGCGATGGCGGATTCCGTGCGATGGTGATGGCGCTCAAACGCGCGAACCTCACACCCGACAAAATCGATTACGTCAACGCGCACGGCACATCGACGATGGCCGATGGTATCGAGCTTGGCGCGGTCGAACGTATGCTCGGCGATGCGGCCTCACGCGTGTCGATGTCTTCGACGAAATCCTCCATCGGTCATTTGCTTGGGGCTGCAGGTGCGGTCGAAGCGATCTTCTGTCTGCTTGCGATGCGCGACGGCATCGTGCCGCCGACGATCAATCTCGAAAATCCGAACGTCGAAACGAAGATCGATCTCGTGCCGCTGAAGGCCGAGAAGCGCGATGTGAATGTCGCGATGTCGAATTCCTTCGGCTTCGGCGGCACGAATGCGTGCTTGATCTTCACGCGTGTCTGATGCGCAGTCTTGCCGTCCTTGTCCTGATTGGTCTTTTGGGTTTTGGCGCTTTCGAATGGGAGGCTGCGAATTTCGCCGCTCCCGGTCCTGCAGGCCAAAGCGTCGTGCTCATTTCTCCGAAGATCGGCGTCGCGGGCATTGCCGATAAACTACAATCCGCAGGCGTCGTGACGAACGGATTGCTGTTTCGCATCGGCGTCATGCTGCGCCGCGAGAACAGTTCATTGAAGGCCGGCGAATACGCGATTCCCGCCCATGCGAGCATGCAGGATATCGCGGGCCTGCTCATGTCCGGCAAATCGATCGAGCACAAGCTCACCGCTGCCGAAGGCCTCACAAGCGATATGATCTTCCACATCGTGAAGAACGATGCAGCACTTGAGGGCGACGCCGCCCCGCCCACCGAAGGCACGCTGCTGCCGGAGACGTATCTTTTCACGCATGGCATGACGCGCGAACAGATGCTCGCGCATATGCGTGCGGCGCAGGTGAAATTCCTAAGCGCACAATGGCCCGCGCGCGCTGCGGGGCTGCCTATCGCGAATGAGGATCAGGCGATCGTGCTCGCCTCGATCGTGGAGAAGGAAACATCGATCCCCGAAGAGCGCCGCCATATCGCCGCCGTGTTCCTCAATCGCCTGCGCCTCGGCATGAAGCTGCAATCCGATCCGACGATCATCTACGGCATCACGAAGGGCTATCCGCTGGGCCGCCCCATCCGCCAGAGCGAGATCATGGCGGCGACGCCTTACAACACCTATGCGATTGCAGGCCTGCCGCCCGCGCCCATCTGCAATCCCGGCAAGGATTCGATTGCCGCGGTCCTGAATCCGGAGGCCTCGCCCGATCTTTATTTCGTTGCCAATGGCACGGGCGGGCACGTGTTCTCCGCTACGATGGCCGAGCATCTGAAGAATGTCGCGAAATGGCGGCAGATCGAGCAGCAGCCCGAAAAGCTTTCACCGCATCTGCGCCAAGGCTAAATTGCAGCGATGAGTCTCGCAAGCATGACAGGTTTTGCCGAAGCGCATGGCGGGCGCGATGCGCTGCATTGGCGCTGGGAAGCGAAAAGCGTGAACGGGCGTGGGCTTGAGCTGCGCTTCCGCATGCCGCCCGGTTTCGACGGCGTGGAATCTGCGGCACGCGCGCTTGCGGGTGAGCGTTTCAAACGAGGCACGATCCAGGCGACGCTCACGCTCGAAAGCGAGGCGGGCGCGCGGGGCTTGCGCATCGATCCCGTGGCACTGGCCGCCGCCGTGAAGATCGCAAGGGAAGTGTCGCTCGAAACGGGCCTTGCGCCCGCGCGTGTCGATGGCCTGCTCGCGCTTAAGGGCGTCATCGTGCAGGAGGACAATCTTCCGCTCGAAGCGCCGGAGCGTGCGATGCGTGATGCCGCCGTGCTCGAAACGCTTGCCGCCACGCTCGATGCGTTGCGGGATGCGCGCGCGGTAGAGGGCGCGAAGCTTTCGAAAGTGCTCGGCACGCTCATGGATGAGATTGCTGCGCATGTCGAAAACGCATCGAAGCTCGCGGCGCTTCAGCCGGAGATGTTTCGCGAACGCCTCAGCGCGCAATTGAACGAATTGCTTGCGCCCGGCGCCGTTGCCGAAGACCGCCTTGCACAGGAAGTGGCGATGCTGGCCGCGCGCGGCGACGTGCGGGAGGAGTTGGATCGCCTCACTTCGCATGTGCATGAGGCGCGCACGCTGCTTTCGTCGGGCGATGCGGTTGGCCGCAAGCTCGATTTCCTCTCGCAGGAATTCAATCGCGAGGCGAATACGCTGTGTTCGAAATCCTCCGACATCGCGTTGACGCGCATCGGCCTTGCGCTCAAGGCGTCCATCGATCAATTCCGTGAGCAGGCGATGAATGTCGAATGAATGGGGGCGAATGAGCGGGGCGGTGCAAAGACGGGGCGTGATGCTTGTGCTGTCCTCGCCGTCGGGCGCGGGAAAAACGACGCTGTCGCGCATGTTGCTCGACAGCGATGACGGTATCGTCATGTCTGTATCGGCCACGACGCGTGCGCGCCGCCGCAACGAGATCGAAGGCCGCGACTATTATTTCGTCGATAACGAGGCGTTCGATCTCATGGTCAAGGCGAACGAATTCCTCGAACACGCCACTGTCTTCGGCTATCGCTACGGCACGCCGAAAACGCCGGTGATGGAAGCGCTCGCATCGGGCAAGGATGTGTTGTTCGACATAGACTGGCAGGGCACGCAGCAATTGAAGCAACAGGCGCGCGACGACATCGTAAGCATTTTCGTGCTGCCGCCTTCGCGCGCCGAACTGGAGCGCCGCCTGCGCACGCGCGCGCTTGATGACGAGCACGTCGTGGCCAATCGCATGGCGAAGGCGAACGACGAGATCAGCCATTGGCCGGAATATGATTACGTCATCGTCAATGACGATGTGGATCGCGCGCTTGTGAAGATCAAGGAGATCGTCGGTGCCGAACGCGCACGCCGCACGCGCCAGACGAATCTCGCGGAATTCACGACGTCGCTGATGAATGAAGCCGGTTCTTGAACTCAAATTCAACCGTCATGGCAGGGCTTGACCCTGCCATGACGGAAGGGGTTTTGATTAAGGCGTTAAAACAACACGCCCCGTAATCCGCCCATTGCGCAGATCGTCGAGCGTCTGATTGGCGTCGCTCAGCGGCCGCGTCTGCACCGGGATCGGATCGACATGCCCCGCGCGCACGAGCGCCATCATCTCCTCGGCTTCGGGCAACGAACCGACGAATGAGCCGATGATGGAAAACGGTTTCAGCGGAAACATCGGCAGCGGCATCGTCATGCTGCCGCCGAACAATCCCACGACGATGATCTTGCCGCCTTTGCGGATGATGGAATTGGCGAATGCGAAGCTCGCTTCCGAACCCACGAAATCGACGACCGCATAGGCGCCGCCTTTCGTATCCGCCGTCAATTGCTTCGCGGCACCGGGCGTTTTCGTGTTGTAGGCGGACACGGCACCGGCTTTCTTCGCGGCGTCGAGATGGCTGTCGATGATATCGGCGGCGATCGGGCCTTTGCCGAACAATGCTTTCGCGAATTGCACGCCCATCATGCCGACGCCGCCGCAACCAAGCACGACGACCTGATCTTCCGGCCCCAACTCGCCAACCTTCTTCATCGCGCCGAACGCGGTGAGGCCGGAACACATGTATGCCGCGCCAAGCGCTGCCTGTGTGCTGCCGTAATCGAGCAGATAACGCGGATGCGGCACCAGCACATGCGTCGCATAACCGCCCGCCATGCCCGGCGAGCAGCCGAGATTGCGCGGCTTGATGCAAAGCTGTTCTTCATTGCGCAGACATGCGGCGCATTGCCCGCAGCCGATCCATGGAAACACCGCGCGTTGCTCGCCGACGCTCGCGCCCTTTGCATCGGGGCCAAGTGCGATCACTTCGCCCGCAATCTCGTGGCCCATCGTGTGGGGCAAGCGCAGCGCACTGAGCGGCAATTTGTTGCCGCCGCCGAGATCGAAATAACCGTCATGGATATGCACGTCGCTGTGGCACACGCCGCAATCGGTGATGCGCAGCAGCACTTCGGTGCTTTGCGGTTCGGGCGTCGGCGTTTCGATATCCTTGAGCGGCGCTCCGAATTCCACGATGGCCTGGCTTCGCATGTCGTTTCCTCATTTTCGAATGCCGCGAGTGTGGCACGGGCGGGTGCCGCGTCTCAACCGCCGCGATAGAGGCGCGCGAGTGCGGCAAATTGCGTGACGGAAAGCTGTTCGGGACGCGCTTCGGGATCGATGCCTGCCGCATGGATCAGCGCTTCAGCATCGGGCGCGAGCGTCTTCAAACTCTGACGCAGCATTTTGCGGCGCTGACCGAACGCGGCTGCGGTGACGGCTTCGAGATCGGAAAGATGCGCAGTCGCGAGAGGTTCGGACAGCGGTTCGATGCGAACGAGTGCCGACGTCACTCTCGGTTGCGGCACGAAGGCGCGCGGATTGATCGCGAACAACATCTTCGCGCGCGCGCGCCATTGCAGAAGGACGGAGAGGCGGCCGTAGGCCTCCGTACCGGGTTGCGCGGTGAGGCGCTCGGCCACTTCGCGCTGGAACATGAGCGTGAGGCTTTTCCAGAATGGCGGCCATGTCTCACTTGTGAGCCATTTCACGAGCAGCGCCGTGCCGACATTGTAGGGAAGATTGGCCGCGACATGCACGGGCA
>DATHQA010000307.1:0-6019 GCA_035483375.1 Rhizomicrobium sp.
GCCACAGCGGCGGCGATTGCCTTCGCGGCTGCTGCGGGTGCGCAGAACGTGCCGCCTGCGCAAATCTCCATCGGGCTCGGCGACGACGAAGCCCAGCCGCCGGAGCGGCGCAACACGACTGTTCATTACTTAAGCGCGTCCGATCATGCGCTTTATGTGAAGGCATTCGATGCCGCCGACCGCAAGGATTGGCAGGACGCGCAGGCTTTTGCATTACAGGCGCAGGATATCGTCGCGCGGCACATCATCGAATGGCGCTATTTGACGGATCGCAACAGCGGCGCGACGTTCACCGAGATCGATGCCTTTATCCGCAATCATTCCGACTGGCCGTTGCAGAGCGTGCTGCAATCGCGTGCCGAACAGGCGATGGCGGACGATATGCCCGCGGCACAGATCGTGGCGTGGTTTGCGGGTCGAACGCCGCAAACGGGCATCGGCAAGATACGGCTTGGCCTTGCGCTGATCGCAACGGGGCAAGTGGCGGCGGGGCGCGATCTCATCCGCTCGGCCTGGGCAAGCTACACGCTGCAGGCCGATCAGGAAGACGCGATCGTCCGCGATCATTCCGACATTCTGACGCCGGAATTGCAGCGGCAACGCCTGTCAGCGCTTATCTGGCACGAAGATATTTCCGGCGCGAAGCGGCAGATGTCTCGCGCGCCAGACGATGCGCAACGCGTCGCCGAAGCGCGGCTTACGCTGCGCATCAATCCACGTGCGGGTGTGCGCATGGCGCGGTTGTTGCCGCATCGGTTCGAAGACGATCCCGGCCTGCTATTCGATTTGGCGCATATGCATCACGCGCGCGGCGAAGATGACGATGCGGCGACGTTGCTGCTGCGCGCCGCGAAAACACCGGCAACCGATTATCCCGACAAATGGTGGGCCGAATTCAACGCCGTCGCGCGCGCGGAGATCGAGGATAAGAAATACCGCACGGCCTATTCGCTCGCCTCGCAAACGGGCCTCACAAGCGGCAAGGAATTCGCCGAAGCGGAATTCCTCGCGGGCTGGATCGCGCTGCGGTTCCTCGGCGAGGCGAAGACGGCGCGCACGCATTTTGAACATCTCGACAATGCGGTGACGCGGCCTATCAGCCGCAGCCGCGCGCATTATTGGGAAGGCCGCGCCAATGAGGCGCTGGGCGATGCTGCGGCCGCGTGGCGGCAATATCGCCAGGCCGCGGATTTGCCGGACACGTTTTACGGCCAGCTTGCGCTCGCGCACATCGAGGCTTCGCCGGTGCTGCATTTGCGCGACACCGATCCGGGTGCGGCGATCATCGGCGCGGATTACGAGAACCGAGACATCATCCGCGCGATCAAGATCCTTGCCGATCTCGGTGAGGAGAGTTTCCTGCGCGTCTTTGTTGTCAATGCCGTGAACCAGAACGGCGACGCGGCGCATGTCGCGTTCCTTGGCCATCTGCTCATCACGCTCGGATTTCCAGAAGGCGCTGTGCGCGCGGCCAAGACATCGGGCTACAACGACGTGCCGCTGCTTGCCTATTCGCATCCACTTATTGCCGTGCCCGCCTATCAGGGACCCGGCACAGCGCCGGAGCCTGCGCTTGTGCTCGGTCTCATAAGGCAGGAAACGGAGTTCGATCCCGTCGCGGTGAGCAAGGCAGGCGCGCTCGGCATCATGCAGATGATGCCCGCGTCCGCGCGCAAGATGGCGAGTATCGCGGGCCTGCCCTATCGCGAAAGCGACGTGCTCTATGACACGAAATACAACATGCAGCTCGGCCAGACCGAATTGCAGAAGGACATCGCCGATTGGGGCGGCTCATATGTGCTCGCGATTGCGGCGTATAATGCGGGGCCGAGCAATGTGAAGAAATGGCTCGGCATCTATGGCGACCCGCGAACGCCGGGCAGCGATCCGCTCGATTGGCTGGAGACGATCCCGTTCAGCGAAACGCGCAATTATGTGCAGCGCGTGCTTGAGAACACCGAAGTCTATCGCAACCGGCTTGCGGGAGGCGATCAGCCCTTGCGCATCCTGACCGATCTCTATCGGCCGAACGCGCCACAGGCGAAGCTTCTCGCCTATACGCCGCCGCCGGAACCGGCGTTACGTCACACCGATGCGGCAGCGGCCGCGACGGAACCAAAGCCCAAACCGGCCCTGGACAATTAATTATAGCAGCCTGAATAAGCGGTGCGTGTGCACATGTCATGGCAGCCCTTGAGGCGGCCACCCATCCGGTGCGCGTCCGCGCACCGAAGAGATTCTTTTGCGTCCGCCCACGCGGACACGATGGATGGCCGGATTAAATCCGGCCATGACGGTCATGGTTTAATCGTCAACCAAACCGCATCAACAAGCGACTGCTCAGCGTGTTACCGAAAGCCACTCACGAGCCTGACGTTGCGCCTCCGCAATCTGGCTTGAGCTCATCTCGCGGCTGAGCGTAGCGCGCCAGGATTTCGCCTGATCGCTGCCGCGCAATGCTGCGAGGTTGAACCATTTGTGCGCGGCGATGTAATCGACGCTCACGCCTTGCCCCGTGGAATAGGCAAGCCCCAGATTGTAGAGCGCATCAGCACGCCCCTGCTTGGCTTCGACTTCATACTGCGTCAGCGCATCCATATCGATGCATGCCATAACGAAAACCCCCATTTGGAATTCGAACCAGCGAACTGATTCTCCTTCCCCCTTGATTCGCGCGCAAGCCCAATCCCGCGCGCAATGTGATGCTGGCGCGTCACACGTGAAAGCAGAGTTAATGGGTGAACGGATGAAATTTACACACTGTTAAGGAACAGCTTTCGCAAATCAGGTGCGGGCGCGCTGACCGAACAAAATTTTCCTAGCGAGTTCTTGCGCCTTCGGATCGTTTGCCTGTTGCTCGCGAAGTTCGCGTCCGATCGCTAAACCCCTTGATACTGCTGGACGAGATCGCATTTTCTCCATCCATGTTTTGACGTTCGGAAACTCGTCTAGGATGTTGTCGATGCGCGCGACGGCGATGACCCAACCGATGCATGCCATGTCGGCAATCGAATAGTCGCCCGCCAGAAATTTTTTTCGCGAGAGCTGCCTGTTCATCACGCCGAGGAGCCGGTGGACCTCGTCCGTGTACCGTTTGACGCCATATTCGTTGTCCTTGGCGTAGGTGCGGAAGTGGTTTGCCTGCCCCGCCATGGGGCCGAGACCTGCCATCTGCCAGAACAGCCATTCCTCCACGGCAACACGCTTGCGCTCGTCCGCCGGATAGAATTTGCCCGTCTTGCGCCCGAGATATTGCAGGATCGCGCCGGACTCGAAGACGGAAATGGCGCGCCCGCCCGGCCCGTCGGGATCGACGATGGCGGGCATGCGATTGTTCGGCGCGATCTTGAGGAAGTCCGGCTCGAACTGTTCGCCCTTGCCGATATTCACGGGCACGATCTCATAAGGAAGACCGCATTCCTCCAGCATGATCGTGATCTTCCAGCCGTTCGGTGTCGGCCAGTAATAGAGCGCGATGGGACGCGCCTTCTTCGATTTTGCGGGAGAGCGGGAGGATAGTCTCGTCGATTGCTTCGACTTGTTCTTCTTGTTGGGCTTGGCCGCGGCTGCCCTTGATGCGCGCTTGGCGCGTCCGGTCACCGCGGCCTTTGCCTTCAGCATCAGATCACATCGGCGCTGGCGCCGAGGCCTTTGCCTTTTTGGCTTTCTTGCGTCCGCCTTTTTTCTTCGCTTTTTTGGCTTTTTTCGCCTTCTTGGCTTTCGCTTTCTTCTTCGTCTTGCGCGCGGCGCCCTTGGCAGCAGCCTTACGGACCGTACGCTTCTTCCTCTTCTTTGCAGTCATTGGCATGTCAAACGACTCCTTTGGTTGTCCGGGTTGGGCGACTCGCACCCCCCAAAACGCCAACAATATGAAGAAGTTGCGTTGACAATTGCAATACTGGGCTGCTAGGCGGCTCGAAGCAGTTTTAGCACGATATCAAAAAAGCCTTATTTTTATTATGTTAAATGTATTCGTCTTTGTACGGACTATTTTTTGTGTCAAGAGGCAAATTTGGCGCGCCGAACTTGTAAATGTGCGAATCACCCCTCTTCGGGAAGATTGAGTCGCGTCTTCAACAGTGCGTTCACGACACCCGGATTCGCTTTTCCACCTGTCGCTTTCATCACTTGACCGACAAACCATCCGGCGAGTTTGGGTTTCAATTTCACCTCTTCGACCTTGTCGGGATGAGCGGCGATCACTTCGTCGATCGCTTTCTCGATTGCCGATGTGTCGGTTACTTGCGTGAGGCCGCGCGCGTTTACGATTGATTCAGGATCGCCGCCTTCGCTCCACGCGATGTCGAGAACATCCTTCGCAATCTTTCCGGAGATGGTTCCCGCAGCGATCATGCGCAGGATATTGTTGTTGTCGCGCGCCGACACGGGACAGTCGGTGATCGAACGTCCATCCCTGTTGAGACGGCCGAGCACTTCGTTGTTGAGCCAATTGGCGGCGGCCTTCGCATCGATGCCGTCTGCCAGCGCCTCGAAATAATCCGCCAGTTCGCGCTCGGCGACGATGACGCCCGCGTCGTAGTGCGAAAGCCCAAGCTCGCGCATGAAGCGCGCTTTCTTGTCGTCCGGCAGTTCCGGCAGCGATGCCGCGATCTCATCGACCCATGACTGATCGAATGTCAGCGGCAACAGATCGGGATCGGGAAAATAGCGGTAATCATGCGCTTCTTCCTTGCTGCGCATGGCGCGCGTTTCGCCCAAGCGCGCATCGTAAAGACGCGTTTCCTGCTTGATCGTGCCGCCCGTTTCGATGATGTCGATCTGGCGACGCGCTTCGTAATCCACGGCCTGCGTGATGAAGCGCATCGAATTGACGTTCTTGATTTCGCAGCGCGTGCCGAGCGGCCCGTCGGGTTTGCGCACGGAGACGTTCACGTCCGCGCGCATGGAGCCTTCGTCCATATTGCCGTCGCAGGTGCCGAGATAGCGCACGATGGCGCGCAGCTTCTTGAGAAACGCGGCCGCCTCGTCGCCCGAACGCATGTCGGGCCGCGAGACGATCTCCATGAGCGCCACGCCCGCGCGATTGAGATCGACATAGGAATGATCGGGATGCTGATCGTGCAGGCTCTTGCCCGCATCCTGCTCCAGATGCAGACGCTCGATGCCGACGCGCGCCGTTTCACCGCCCGGCAGATCGAGAAACACTTCGCCCTCGCCCACGATGGGGTTCTTATATTGCGAGATCTGATAGCCCGCAGGCAGATCGGGATAGAAATAATTCTTGCGATCGAACACGCTCGTCAGATTGATCTTCGCCTTCAGACCGAGGCCTGTGCGGATCGCCTGCTCCACGCAATAGCGATTGATGACCGGCAACATGCCCGGCATCGCGGCATCGACGAAGCTCACCTGGCTGTTCGGCTCCGCGCCGAATTCGGTGGAAGCGCCGGAGAACAGTTTCGCCTTTGTCAGGATCTGTGCGTGGACCTCCAGCCCTATGACGATTTCCCATGGGCCGGTCGTGCCCTGAATGAGTTTGGAGGCGCTCATGCCGTCCACCATGCTTGCGGCTTCGCAGTGAAGTTCGCGGCCCTCTCGACGGCGCGGCCTGCGCGCAACACGGTCGCTTCATCAAAGGCTTTGCCTATGATCTGAAGGCCGAGCGGCAATCCATTCATGTCGAGGCCCGCAGGCACTGCGAGACCGGGAAGCCCCGCGAGATTGACCGTCACCGTGAACACGTCATTCAGATACATGGAAATCGGATCGGCGGTCTGCTCGCCAATGCCGAAGGCGGGCCCGGGCGTTGCCGGTGTCAGCAGCACATCGCATTTCTCGAAGGCCTGGTCGAAATCCCGCTTGATGAGCGTGCGGACTTTCTGCGCGCGCGAATAATATGCATCGTAATAACCGGCAGACAGAACATAGGTGCCGATGAGGATACGGCGGCGTACTTCCTCACCGAAGCCTTCCGCGCGGCTTTTCTCGTAGAGGTCAACGATGTCGTGTACGCCTTTCGCGCGATGGCCATAGCGCACGCCGTCATAGCGCGCGAGGT
>DATHQA010000308.1:0-5918 GCA_035483375.1 Rhizomicrobium sp.
ATTTCTTAAGTCTTCTTTTACGAGAACTTCTTAACCTGAGCAAACAGATTGCAAAGAGGGTTTCCATGCGCCGTACCTTGCTCGCCGCCGCTTCGCTCATCGCGCTTTCGGGTCCGGCGCTCGCTACAGTCGCCGTGCCGATGGACGAGGTCCGCATCGTGACCTTCAAGAAGCCTATATCGTCGGTCTATATGGGAAATCCCGCTATCGCGGATGTGACGACGATCGACGCCCGCCACGTCTATGTGCTGGGCAAAAATTTCGGCACGACGAACATGATCGCGCTCGACGCAAATGGCAAACCTGTCTCAAGCGAAGCGGTGACGGTGTTCCAGCAGCGCAGCGGCCAGGTCACGCTGCAGCGCGGGCCCCAGCAGTTCAACTATTCCTGTACGGCGGCTCATTGCGAGGCTTATTCGGTCGTGGGTGACGAAGCGCAATATTTCAACGATACACACGGCGAGACGGAAAAACACGAAGATCTCGGCGCAAAAGCGGCAATTGCGAGCGCATCGACGCACTAAAGCGTCCGCGCTTCGATGCGCGCATTTTCCCGGAGCGTGAGCGGAACGGCGAGGCCTTGCGGGGATTCGGCGGCGATCTGGCGATTCCGTTCGGCGCAGCCCTTCTTGCCTATGCCCCTGTCGTTTTCGCGCCATTGGCTCTGAACGACGGCGACACTTGCTGGCACCTCGCCGCGAACTCGCGCAGCGCGCGGTCATCACGCAGGATCCTTTCTCCTATGTACGCGTTTGGCGGCTATCTCATTTTCAACGACGTCAAGACTTAATATCAACAGCCGCGCCGATATGGTGGACGGCGATGTCTTCCTGGAGGATTACGCTGCGATCACATCGCCCGATGAAGCCGCGTTCAAACGCGTGGTTTCAAAATACCGCATTCGCCGGACGATTTTGCGGCCCGCATCGCCGCTCGCGTCCCTGCTCGATGCATTGCCGCAATGGCGGCGTCTATACGCCGATGATTTCGCTGTCGTGCGTGTTCTAAAGTAGCGCGAGGGCGATCCCGAAAGACCGCCCCGGCGAATCCGTTACCGCGCCACGCGCAACTGCGTGATCTGCGTGCCGATTTCGTTGAATGCCGTAATGATGTCGGATGACGTCGTCAGATCGAAATATTTGCTCGAATCCGACGCGCAGCTCTGCAGCACTTTGGAATTGCCCTGCGTGCCGTTTAGATCGACGAACACGGCATAGATTGTGATGCCTGCCGCTTTCACGGCCTGGCAGGTCGCCGACATGCGGTTGTCGCTGCCGGTGTCTTCGTCGCTGCCGTCGCCCGTCCAGCGATCCTGTGTGTTCAAACCGTCCGAAAGCAGGATGACGACCTGACCCGTATCTTTGGGCAGTGCAGGCGCATTTTGCGGTATGCCTTGCGTCATGGTCTGCCAGCCCCAAGCCAAACCGATCGCCTGGTTGGTCGCACCGCTTGCGACCATGCCGTTCACCGCCGTGACGAGTGCGTTATACGAGGTCGTGTTCGTGACGTCGCCGAGCGCGATGACTTGCTGCTGACCCGCGCACTGCGTCGGGCTCCAGTTCGAATTCGAATAAAGCTTGGCAGGCGCGGCCTGGAACAGAGTCGAAGGCGCGGCGCCGGTGCCCGAAGGCGTCGTATTCGACGCATCGTAATTCTGGTCACGATCCATCACGCAACCGGTCCAACTCGTATGCCCAGAATCCGTAGGCGTCCAAAGACACGTCTTCGTATTCTTGCTCGATGGCGTACAGGATTTGCCCGCATTGAGATAGGTGCCGTAACCGGTACCCACGGCGTCCCAACCGGCATAAGTGAGCCAGGCCGCCGCTTTGTTCGCCGTACCGACCTTCACGATAGTCGTGAACGGCACGAGCGAGACTTCCACGTCGCCGGGATTGAGCGCGACGCCCTTCAGCATCGCAAGCAGATTCTTCGTCGCCGTCTTCTCGGCGCTGATCTTGGAAAGGCCTGTTGAATCGGTTTCGGTCATCGAGCCCGTATTGTCGAGCACAAGCGCGACCCACAATTTCGTCTGGCCCCAAACGACCTGCGAGGTATAAGAGACCTTCACTTGCTTGATGCCCACAACATTCAACAGCGTGGTCGGTACAGGCACGCTCGATGTCAGTACGAGGCAATCGCTATTGCCCGCACCTGCCGGGCAAGTGGTGCCGCCGACCGCGATGTTGACCGCGCTCGGCGTGCCGAGCGATTTGTCGGCCGTGTAATTGGCGTTGAAATAGCTTTGCGCCATGGCTGTTTGCTGAGCCGTGGTGAGGCCCGTCGTGCTGCCGAGTGCGAGCCCTGCCGCATCGAGCGCTTCGGAAAGGCGCGTACGCACGATCATGGCGCGCGCGAGATCGAGACCCACACCGGCGCCGGCAACGATCGGCACAAGCGACAGCGCGAAGATCATCGCGACATTGCCGCGCTTGGCGCGCTTGAATGCGACAAGCCCCTTCAGGCCGGCGCGAAAACGATCACTGAAATACATCCCCAGCTCTCCACAGGTTGTAGAAGCGTGGGACATTATCGACAGTAAAGGTAAAATTGCCCTTCATTTCCCGCGTGCTGGTTATCGAAACCTTACCGTCCATGGGCGTGTATAGGAAAAATAAACCGTTGTTGTTCTATGTTGATACAAACATCGCGGGGAGAGCCTCATGCCTAACACTCGCCTCAGGCAATTAACGATTTCTTCAGCACAGCGGGCTGTTTTCCTTCGCGATTGCCCTAAAACGCGTTAAGTAAACTTCCGAAAACGGGGCACCATGCGCAACGTGAAAGATATCGTGAGCAGATTGTCCTCGCGTCTGCGCAGCAAAGCGAGAGACTTGCGCGCGCGCAGGATAAACGGTTCGGCCATCGTCGAATTCGCCATGCTCGCGCCCATCCTGTTCATGTTCTTGTTCGGCATCATCGAAACAGGCGTCATTTTCTTCGCGCAAAGTACGCTGCAAAATGCGACCGACGATGCGGCACGCCAAATCCGCACGGGACAATTGCAGGGCGCGATCACGGCCACACAACTACGCACGCTTATCTGCGGCGAAATGAAGGGGCTGATCCCGAGTGCGAGCTGCACGGCCGGACTTCAGATCGATATGCGGGTCTCCAATACCTTCACGGCGGCAAGTTACCCGCCCGTACTCAACGCCAATGGTTCGCTGAACGCCGGTGCCACGACGATCCAAAGCTCCGATTCCTGTCAGGTCGTACTGTTCCGTGCTTTTTATGTTTGGAATATCATGACGCCGCTCATGGGCCCGCTTCTCGAAAACATGCCGGGCGACAAATACCTCCTGAGCGCTGCCGAAGCATTCCGCAACGAACCCTTCAACGATCCCAACGTGCCGACACCGTCATGCTGAAACTTCTTTCCCGCTTCCGCAAAAAGAAAGACGGCATGGCCGCCGTCGAATTCGCGCTTATTGCGCCCGTCATGGTGACGCTGCTTCTGGGCGTCATCGAATGCGCCAATGCGCTGCAATGCCATCAGAAGGTGACGAATCTCGCCGCGAGCGCCGCGGACCTTGTCGCGCAGGTTTCGCAGGTCTCGTCATCGGACATGACCAACATCTTCAGTTCGGTCAACGCGATTCTTTATCCATTCCCGACCAACAACAATCCGCAGATCACGATTTCCAGCCTGACATGGAAGACGGCCACCACGGCAACGGTCGCCTGGAGCGAGGCGCAGAACGCCACAAAGCGCGCGCCGGGAAGCGTCGTCACGGTTCCAGCAGGATTGTTTCCGCCCAATCCGCCCATCACCTGCTCGGCCAAGGCATGCAGCCTCATCCTTGCGGAAGTGCAGTACAATTATAAATCGCCGCTCGGAAAGATCATTCTCGGTACGGTCGCGATGAAAGACTCTTTCTACGCCAAACCGCGCCAGTCGCCGACGGTTATTGAAACCAACTAAGCGTCAGGCTTTCGTCCGCTTCCGCATCAGACCTTCCTGCGTGACAGACGCGACAAGCGTGCCGTCGCGTTTGTAGATTTCGCCGCGATTGAAGCCGCGCGCGCCCGATGCGCTCGGACTGTCCTGTACATAAAGCAGCCATTCATCGGCGCGGAACGGGCGATGGAACCACATCGCGTGATCGAGGCTCGCCATCTGTACCGAATTGTCGAACCAGCTGATGCGATGCGGCCTGAGCGCCGTATCGAGCAGCGTCGTATCGGACGCATAGGCGAGCACGCATTGATGCAGCGCGTGATTGTCGGGCAATCGGCCCGTCGCGCGGAACCACACCATCTGATTGGGCGGGCGCTTTTCGGGCTTGAGGAAATTCACAGGCTCGACAGGCCGCATCTCGATGGGACGCGGGCGCAGGAACCAGACCCGCGCCTGTTCCGGCAGTTGATCGATGATCTTGGCACGCAGTTCCTGTTCCGTCGGCAGCGACTCCGGATCAGGCGCATCGGGCATCGCCGATTGATGCTCGAAGCCGTCTTCCGGAGTCTGGAACGAGGCAGCCAATGTGAATATCTGTTTGCCGTGCTGGATCGCGACGACGCGCCGCGAAGTGAAACTGCCGCCGTCGCGGCTCTGATCCACTTCGTAGAGGATCGGCGTCTTGGGATCGCCGGCGCGTAAAAAATAGGCATGCAGCGAGTGGCACACGCGCGCTTCCACCGTGCGCGAGGCCGCCACAAGCGCCTGTCCCAGCACCTGCCCGCCGAAGACGCGCTGCATGCGGTCCTTGGGACTCAGGCCCCGGAAGATATTGACCTCGATCGCTTCGAGATCGAGAAGACCCAGAACTTCCTCAATCGCCGTCTTTTCGGGTGTGTCGGTCATGGCGCTGGTCTAAGGCCGCATCGAGCTGCATGCAATCTGTGAAATTTTTGTCAACTTACTTTGACATAGTGCTGCTTCCGCGCCGATAACTCC
Source organism: Rhizomicrobium sp. (assembly GCA_035483375.1). GTDB lineage: Bacteria > Pseudomonadota > Alphaproteobacteria > Micropepsales > Micropepsaceae > Rhizomicrobium. Next base: position 4,901 of record DATHQA010000308.1, read on the forward strand.
TGATTCGCGGGCAACAAAGGAATCGAAACCACCCTCATGGCCAACGAGCTACTGGAGCGCGCCGCCCATACGCGGCCTGCCAATACCAAGCGCGGCGCGATGGAGCGCCTGTTCACCCTGATGTTCCAGGGCTTCGTTTACAATCAGATCTGGGAAGATCCGGATGTCGATATGGAAGCGCTGGCGCTTCGGCCTCATCACCGTCTCGTCACGATCGCATCGGGCGGCTGCAATGTGCTCAATTATCTCGCTGCCGATCCGGCCAGGATCATCGCCGTCGATCTCAACGACAATCACCTCGCGCTGACGCGGCTCAAGCTCGCCGCACTCGAGCATCTTTCCTATGACGATTTCTTCCGCTTCTTCGGCGAAGCGAACGACAAGGCCAATGGCGAGATTTTCGATAGCGTATTGAGCGGCAAGCTCGATTCCGCGACGCGCAAGCACTGGCAGAAGCATGTGCCGCTCAAAGGCCGACGCATCAACATGTTCTCGCGCAACCTCTATCGCTACAGCCTGCTCGGCCGTTTCATCGGCCTGCTGCACGCGATCGCGCGGCTCAACGGAAAGAATCTCTATCAATTGCTCAATTCGCGCACGATCGGCGAACAGCGCTTGGCCTTCGAACGCACGATCGCGCCGCTGTTCGAACAGAAATTCGTGCGGCTTCTGTCCAAATCGCCGATCTCGCTTTACGCGCTCGGCATTCCGCCCGCGCAATATGAAGAACTCATGGCGGATTCGCGCGACAATCCCATCGATGTTCTGCGCGAGCGCGTGGAACGTCTGGCCTGCGATTTCCCGATCCAGGAGAATTATTTTGCCTGGCAGGCGTTCGGCCGCGGCTACGACATCGAGAACCGCGAAGCGGTGCCGGAATATCTGAAAGAAGAAACCTACAACATCATCCGTACACGAACGGACAGGGTCGAAACGCATCACGCCTCCCTCACCGATCTCCTCAAACACCACGACGCGCGCTCACTGCACCGCTATGTGCTGCTCGATGCGCAGGACT
>DATHQA010000309.1:0-3034 GCA_035483375.1 Rhizomicrobium sp.
TTACGTCTGGTTCGATGCGCCGATCGAATACATTGGCGCGACACAGGAATGGGCGGACGCGGAAGGCAAGGGCGATGCGGTGGCGCGCTGGTGGCGCGATCCGCAGAATGTCCGCTATTACGAATTCATGGCGAAGGACAATGTGCCTTTCCATACCGTCGGATTTCCCGTCACGATCATGGGGTCGGGTGAAGCCTGGAAGCTTGTCGACCGCATAAAGGGCTTCAACTGGCTCACCTATTACGGCGGCAAATTCTCGACTTCACAGAAGCGCGGCGTGTTCATGGATGCGGCGCTGGAGATATTGCCCGCCGATTACTGGCGCTATTACCTCATGGCGAATGCGCCGGAGGGCGCGGATACTTCATTCACATGGGAGCATTTCGCGGCCGCCGTGAACAAGGATTTGGCGGATGTGCTCGGCAATTTCGTCAATCGCGTGACGAAATTCTGCGTCGCGCGCTTCGACGGCAAAGCGCCGGGCGAGGGCGAATATGGCGAGGATGAGAAAGCCCTCATCGCCGATCTCGATAAACGCGTCGCGCAATACACGGAATATTTCGAGGCGCAGGAGTTCCGGAAAGCGCTAGGCGAATTGCGCGCGATCTGGGTCGCGGGCAATGAATATCTCACGCGCGCCGCACCCTGGACGCATATCAAGACGGATCGTGCGAAAGCCGCGGTCGGCGTGCGCATGGGGCTCAACCTCGTGCATCTGTTTGCACATCTCGCCTGGCCGATCATCCCGGAGGCCGCGATCACGATTCACAAGGCGATCCAGCCCGCGCCGGAAATCCTGCCATGGCCAGGAGCGGACATGGCTGCCGAACTCGATGAAGTAGACGCGGGACAGCCGATCCACGCGCCGGATGTATTGTTCGCGAAGATCACGGACGAGCAAGTCGAGGCGTGGAAGCAGCGTTTCGGCGGCGCGGAATAATCACCGCAACAATTCCCTCGCGGCATTCAATGCGCGCGCGATAGGCGCGCGGCGGTAATCCCATATCGGCTCCGGCGGCGGCGGATTGATGACCATCGTCGCATTCGCTTCGAACACGATCACGCGGCCGTCATGGTCAAGCGCGAAATCGATGCCGCAATAATCGAGGCCTAATTTTTCACCGATGCGCGTCAGCGCTGCGACGGCGGGCGCGCCGAGAGCCATTGCCATATCTTCGAGGAATTTCCGTTCTTCTTCGCGATAGGCGGCGTTTTCCGCCATATCCGCAGTGAAATAATGAACTTTCCAACCGGCGGAAATCGCGAGATGGATCGGATAGAGTTCTCCGCCGATATACATGACGCGATATTTCCGCGCCATTCCATCGGACCCGCGCGCATCGAGATATTCAATCGCGAGCAAGATGTCTCCCGGCAGTTCAGCAGCGGCCGCGCGCAATTCTTCCGTGCTTTCGACACGCACGAAATGCTGCCCGGTGTGGAAACCTTTGGACCGCAGCAATAGAGGAAATTTCATATCCTTCGTGCCATCGATATCCGCGCGCCGCAGTTCCTTTATATGCGGTGCGCGGACGCCGGGAACGTCAGCAAGCCGCGCGGCGTTGGCGGCTCGGCCGGTTGTGTGCACGAGTGCAGGCGCATTGATGATTTTCGTTCCGGCTCGATCAACAATCCTCTCCGCCGCATCGAGCGCATCAGGACAGAAATCGGCATCGCCGATGGCATTGAAGATGATCGTGTGAGGCGGAAGCGGAAAGTTCGGCCTGTAATATTCGGCATAAAGCGCCGTCACGGCGAAGACGCGATCATCGAGAATATTATGCGTCGGGATATTTCCGCCTTTGGTTGACACGAGCAGAAGAACGGGGATTGCAGGTTCCTTGCCGCGATAACGCTGCGGAACGACGGCCTGCTCGGCAAAACTTTTGCGCCAATGCCAATCGGCGTTTTCGCTATCGCCTGCATCGCAAAATATCCGACCCAAACCGCGATGCGCATCCGCCGATGCGGGATCGATCTTCAGCACAGCTTCGAAATGCGTTCTCGCTGCAGCAAGATCGCCGTCTTCATAAAAGATGAGACCGAGATTGACGCGGCCTGCAACATCGTCCGGCCAATTGCGCACGATCTGCGCATAGACGGTGCGCGCAGCGGAGCGATAGCCGTCTGCGTAAGCGAACGCACCCAATTCATGCAGTACAGTGCGATTTAGCGGAGCAAGGTTCAGGATTTTGACATAAGCTGCGTAAGCTTCGTCATTGCGGGTTTGCGAGAGCAGATGTCTTGCCTGCGCGAGCATCGCATCGAAGTCGCGCGGGTTTGATGCATCGCTCATGAAGCGGCGAAGCTACATCCTCTGCCAGCCGTCAGGGCCGAGCGCTTCAAGAGGGCGGAAGCGCGCTTTGTAATCCATCTTGTCGCTGCCGCGCACCCAATAGCCGAGATAGACATAAGGCAGACGCCGTGCCTTCGCCGCGCGCACATGCTCGAGGATCATATGCGTGCCGAGGCTGCGCGCAATCTCGCCCGGATGATAGAAGCTGTAGACCATCGACAATCCATCGCGCAGAACATCGGTCAGCGCGCTGGCGACGAGCGTTCCGCGCGCGCCATCCGTGCCCGGCAAGCGAAACTCCGCCAGATGCGTTTCGACAGGCGTCTCCTCGACCATCGCAACATAGTCGAACAATCCCATATCCGACATGCCTCCGCCGGAATGGCGCGAGTCCAGATAAGTGCGCAGCAATGCGAACTGCTCGCGCGTTGCTTCGGCGGGAACGTCACTGCGCACCAGATCGGTGTTACGGCGCAGGATGCGGCGCTGCGTGCGCGAGGGTTCGAACTCATTCACGACAATGCGCACGGACACGCAGGCCGAACACGTCTCGCAGGCCGGCCGGTACGCGATCATCTGGCTGCGGCGGAAACCGGAATGCGTCAGCGCTTCGTTGAGCGGCTGGGCGAGGCTGCCTGTTAGCCGCGCGAACACTTTGCGTTCCGTCTGGCCGGGCAAATAGGGGCATGGCCCTCCCGGTGTCAGGAAGAATTGCGGGACTCGCGTGGCGCGCTGGTC
>DATHQA010000310.1:0-2734 GCA_035483375.1 Rhizomicrobium sp.
GCGCTGGCCGATTCCAATTGGATGGCCTGGCCGCACAAGACCTATGACGTGCACAAGGTTTCGCTCTCCGACGTTGTGGGCATGCTCACCATCGATGTGAAGGATGGAGGCCCCGTGGCCCTCGACGTTTCCGGCACGAAAGCCGCGCTGGACGGCCTCGACGTCTCCGTCGATGGCGGCACGCTTTCCATCGAAGGCGCGCATGAGCGCAGCCTCGTCTGGGATTGGCGCAACTGGTTCAATTTCTCCGATGTGAACCAGCCCAACCATTCCAAGCTGAACCTGCATCTCACGGTGCCCAAGGGAACCGCCATCGACATCGACGATCTCGTGGGCAATGCCACGATCGGCGACACGATGGGCCGCGTGGATTTCAGCGCCACTGCGACGAAGACCAAGATCGGTCATGTAACGAGCGCGAAAGTCACGATGGAAGGCACGGGCGAGGCGAGCGTGGCGCAAGTGGACGGCCCGCTCGAAATCTCCATCGAAGGTTCGGGCAAGGTGACGGCAGGCCATGCGGGCAAGGTGAAAGCCGATCTCGAAGGCTCGGGCGAGGCCGAACTCGGCCAGATCGATGGCGGGCTGGCGCTTGAGATCGACGGCTCAGGCTCGCTCTCGGCAACGAAGGTCAACGGCCCCGTGAAGATCGAAGTCGCAGGCGCGGGCGATGTGAAGATCGCAGACGGCGTGGCCGATCCGTTCCATGTCGAGATCGCGGGCGCAGGCGATGTCTATTTCGGCGGGCTCGCGGTGAACCCGCATGTCGATGCGGTCGGTGCAGGCTCGGTGCACATCAAGTCCTATCGCGGCCATCTCGACAATGAAGGCATGGCGGACGTGAAAGCGGACAACAAGGTTGGGGATTAAGAGCTTTCCCGTCATGGCCGGATTTAATCCGGCCATCCATCCGACGCGCGTCTGCGCGTCGGAACGACTCTCTCTTTTGCGCTCGCCGACGCGAGCGCGATGGGTGGTCGGGTCAAGCCCGACCATGACGGTTAGTTTGAATGTTTAACGCGCGTTAACCGTGCCTGGCCTAGAAGCTCACATGGCGCCTCCGAAATCGAAACCGCCCGGCAAGGGTGGTCCGCCGCCCTCTGCGCCGCCGCCGAAAAAGAAGCCGGGCCGCACCTGGCCTGCGGCTTTGTTCCTGCTCGTGTGCTGGGGACTTATTTTCGGCGCGATCTATGTTTCGCGGTTCATCTCGCAATTGCCCGACACCTCGGGCCTCATGAACCGCACGCCTTCGCATGACATTACCATCCTCGACGACAAGGGCCGCTTCATCGCGCGGCGCGGCCTCACGCAAGGGGCGACCATCAACATCGCAGCGCTGCCGTCTTACGTGCCCAATGCGTTCATCGCGATCGAGGATCGCCGCTTCCGCGGTCATTTCGGGATCGATCCCGTGGGACTCATTCGCGCGGCGGCGATGAACATCATCGCGGGGCGCGTGGAGCAGGGCGGTTCGACGCTGACGCAGCAGCTTGCGAAAAACCTGTTCCTGAAACCCGAGCGCACCTTCAATCGCAAAATCCAGGAGGCGATGCTCGCGCTGTATCTCGAGTCGCGTTACTCGAAAGACCAGATTCTGACGCTTTATCTGAACCGGGTTTATTTCGGCGCAGGCACCTATGGCATCGAGGCGGCCTCCGAACGCTTCTTCAACAAGCATGCCGATCAATTGACGCTGCCGGAAGCGGCGATGCTCGCGGGCAGCGTGAAAGCCCCTGCGAAATATAATCCATTGTCCGATCCCGATGCGTCGGCCGGGCGCGGCTCGGTCGTGCTCCAGGCGATGAAAGACGCGGGCTTCATCAGCGAAGCGCAACGCGTTGCTGCGGTCTCCACGCGTGCGCGCGTTGTGAAGGAAGAAGGCACGCCCGGCTCCGGCTATTTCGTCGATTGGGTCGTGGCGAACCTGCCCGATTACGTCGGCGACACCGGTGAACCCGTCGTCGTGAAGACGACGCTCGATCTCGATATGCAGACCGAAGCCGAACGCGCCGTCAATGAAGGCTTGGCCCAACAAGGCGGCAAGCTCAATGCGCATCAGGCAGCACTCGTCGCGATGACGACGGATGGCGCGGTGCGCGCGATGGTGGGCGGGCGTTCCTATGCGCAATCGCCGTTCAATCGCGCGACGGATGCCAAGCGCCAGCCCGGCTCCGCCTTCAAACCTTTTGTGTATCTCACCGCATTCGAGCAGGGCCACAAGCCCGATGAGACTATGATGGACGGGCCCGTGGCGATTCGCGGCTGGAAGCCCGGCAATTACGAAGGCCATTACGAAGGGGAAATCACGCTGACGCGCGCATTCGCGAAATCATCGAACGCGGTGGCGGCACAACTAACCGACGCGGTGGGCGCAGCGAACGTCGCGCGCACAGCGCATCGGTTGGGCATCGCTTCGCCGCTCGACCCCGTGCCGGCCTTGGCGCTTGGCGTTTCGGTTGTCACACCGCTCGAACTGACGACGGCATATGCACCGTTCGCCAATGGTGGCGAAGGCGTAAACTCTTATGGGATCGTTAGCATACGCGAGAAATCCGGAAAGCTGCTCTACACGCGCAAAGGTTCCAGCGATGCCCGCGTCGTTGCGCCGGAGAACGCGGCGATGGTCGCGCGCCTCATGGTCGAAACGGTGACGACGGGCACGGGCAAGAATGCGCGCCTCGACGAACGGCCGAGCGCAGGCAAGACCGGCACGACGCAGGATTTCCACGATGCA
>DATHQA010000311.1:0-2466 GCA_035483375.1 Rhizomicrobium sp.
GCACCGATGTCGGCGCGTCGGATTATCAGTTCTTCATCCAGACCGATGCCGCGATTAATCCCGGCAATTCCGGCGGTGCGCTTGTGACAACGGACGGCAAGCTCGCAGGCATCAATTCGGCCATCGTTTCGCGCACGGGCGAATCCGTCGGCATCGGATTTGCGATCCCTGCAAATATGGTGCGGCGCGTCGTGGAAGGCGCGTCGACGGGCGGCGTGAAGCTGCCCTGGATCGGCGCGGATGGACAGCCCGTGACGGGCGATATCGCGGCGAGCCTCGGTCTGCCGCGCCCCGGCGGTGTGGCGTTGCGCTCCGTTTATCCCGGCGGCCCCGCGGCCAATGCGGGCTTGCATGTTGGCGATATCATACAATCCGTGGACGGATTTTCCGTGGATGACATGCAATCGCTGCGTTACCGCACGGCCACGCACAAGCCCGGCGATGTCGTGAGAATGACCGTGCTATCGGGCGGCAAGACGCATGATGTAAGCGTGACGCTCGCTCTGCCGCCGGAAAATCCGCCGCGCGAAGCAACGACGATCGGCGGTCACAGTCCGTTCACCGGCGCGCGCGTGGAAAATCTCTCGCCGGCAGCGGCCGACGATCTGCAGCTCGATGCGAATGCGAAGGGGGTAGCCATTGTCTCCACTACGCCGGGCACGCCGTCTTCGTCCTATGGCTTCCAGCCCGGCGATATCGTGACGGCGCTGAACGGTGTCGAAATCAAGCGCGTGGGCGATCTCGTGCGCGCACTCACCTCAGCGAACGGACATTGGGATCTGGTCGTCAATCGCGGCGGGCAGCAGTTGCACTTGTCCGTGTCCGGATAGCGATTGCGCCGTTCGCGCGTTACGCTCAAGCCATGAGCGATCTGTTCGAAGCCGGTGGGTTGGACGAGGGCGCGCCACGCCCGCTTGCCGACCGGCTGCGGCCCAAAACACTCGGCGAAGTCGTGGGGCAGGATCATCTGCTTGGCCCCGATGGCCCGATAGGCCGCATGGTGGCGAGAAGCGCCGCCCATTCGATTATCCTGTGGGGCCCTCCCGGCACAGGCAAGACGACGATTGCGCGTCTGCTCTCGACCGCTTTCAATCTTCACTTTGTACAAGTGTCGGCGGTGTTTTCCGGTGTTGCCGATCTCAAGAAGGCGTTCGATGCGGCGCGCGCACGGCGAAAGACCGGGCAGGGCACTCTTCTGTTCGTCGATGAAATCCACCGTTTCAACCGCAGCCAGCAGGATTCGTTTCTGCCGGTCGTCGAAGACGGCACCGTCACTCTTGTCGGCGCGACAACGGAGAATCCATCTTTCGAATTGAACGGCGCATTGCTGAGCCGCACGCAAGTGCTCGTGCTGCGGCGATTGGATGACGCGGCGCTCGAAACGTTGCTCGAACGCGCCGAAGCGTATTATGGCAAGAAGCTTCCGCTCACCGATGATGCACGTGCGAGCCTGCGCGCGATGGCCGATGGCGACGGGCGCTATCTGCTCAATCTTGCCGAAGAAGTCGCGGCGCTGAAAGCAACGAAGCCGCTCGATTCCGCCGCGCTTGTTTCCGCCGTGCAGCGCCGCGCGCCGCTTTACGACAAATCGCGCGAGGAGCATTACAATCTCATCTCCGCGCTGCACAAATCCGTTCGCGGGTCCGATCCCGATGCGGCGCTTTACTGGCTCGCGCGCATGCTCGCGGGCGGTGAGCAGCCGCTTTACATCGCGCGTCGCCTTGTGCGTGCAAGCGTGGAGGATATCGGTCTTGCTGATCCGCAAGCCGTCGTGCAGGCGCTCGCGGCAAAGGATGTTTATGATTTCCTCGGCAGCCCCGAAGGCGAACTCGCGCTTGCGCAGTGCGTGCTTTATCTCGCGAGCGCGCCGAAATCGAATGCGGTTTATGTGGCGCATGGTGCGGCCAAACGCGCGGCCGCCGAGCACGGTTCGCTCATGCCGCCCGCGCATATTCTCAACGCGCCGACGAAGCTCATGAAAAATCTCGGCTACGGCAAAGGCTACGAATACGATCACGAGAGCGATGAGGCGTTCTCCGGCCAGAATTATTTCCCCGACGGCATGGCGCGGCAGAACCTTTACCAGCCCAAGGAAACCGGTTTCGAGCGCGAGATTGCAAAACGCCTCGAATACTGGTCGAAATTGCGCGCGAAAAAGGGGAACTGACTTATGCAATGGGGTGTGCTTATCGCGGTTGCGCTTGGCGGCGCTATCGGATCGCTCGTGCGCTATTTTGTGGCGGGCGCGGTGCAATCTGCGGCATGGCCCGGATTCCCTTGGGGTATTTTCGTCGTCAACATCACGGGCGGCTTCGTCATGGGCGTCATCGTGGAGTTAGGTGCACTCAAGATACAGATGACGCCGGAACTGCGCTCGTTTCTCACGGTCGGCATTCTCGGTGGCTACACGACATTTTCGACATTCTCTCTCGATAGCGTGATGCTTATACAACGCGGTGCATATGC
>DATHQA010000312.1:0-3959 GCA_035483375.1 Rhizomicrobium sp.
CGATTGCGATGTGCGCGATGCCGATCTCGCGGGCGTCATCTTCACGGGCGCGAAACTGCCGCCCATGCAGAGCGACACGCTTACGTCTGCTTCGGGTGCGGCTTGATTCCTTTTATTTGCCGCGCAATCTGACGCGAACCGCTGCACACTTCGCGGGATTGCGCTCACTCACCCGCCATACTGCGCAGTTGAGGAATCTGCTGAACCTTCGTGCGCGCGCGGATGAAATTGCCGAGACGGCCGAGGCTCAGGCCCGCCTCCCGCAACATGGGATCAGCCTGAAACAGATGCTGCATCCCGTCATAGATCTCGATGGAGACGGGGACATTCGATTCGGCGGCACGGTCGCCGATGCGGCTCGCATCGTCGCGCAGGATTTCGCGCTGGCCCGCATGCACCATGATGGGCGGGAAATCCTTGAAATTCGCAAAGGCGGGCGACGCGTAGGGATCGTTTGGGTTCATGCGCTTCAGATATTGCCGCGCGCTGAGGAACAGCGCGTCCCAGCCCAGGAATGCGTCGCGACCCGAATTCTCCATCATCGACCAGCCGGACAGCGAAAGATCCGCCCAGGGCGACATCGCGACAATGCCCGCGGGCATCGGCAAGCCGCCATTCCTGATACCAACACAGGTCGCGAAGGCGAGGCCGCCGCCTGCGCCATCGCCTGCGAGCACGATGGAACCCGGTGACACATCACGCGCGATGAGATGGCGATAGACATCCACGCCGTCGCGCACGGCGGACGGGAACGGGCATTCCGGTGCAAGACGATAGGCGACCGAAAGCGCGCTTGCTTCGGCTTCCTTCGCGAGCTTCGCGATGATCGTGCGATGTGTCTCCGGCGAACCCGCAATGAATCCGCCGCCATGGAAATAGAGAATCAGACGTTCCGGCACAGCATTCGCCGGATGCACCCATTCGCCGTTGATGAGACCGAGCTTCGCAGGCTTGAACGCAACATCGGGATCGGGTGCGCCGAAACGTGAAAAAAGCGCAGTATAAAAGCCGCGCAATTCGCCGAGCGATGTGTGAGCATCGAATTGCGGTCCGCGTGCACGCGCGAATAGCGCCATCTCGCCTCCTTCGCCGCCCGCCCAAATTGCTTCGAGAATCGCACTCTAGCGATGCGAATCCACATGGCAACAAAAAGCATGTCGCGTTGGTGAGCAATTCCGTGGATAGCAGCGTCTAATTTAAATTTGTTTTGAGCGGAGGCTGCGGTGCGATGGACCAGATGAGAGCTGCGAGCCATCCGATTCCGCTCCAGCCGAAAATGAGATTGAGTAAAAATATCCCGATGCGATCACGGTGATGCCGCCGCGCGGCGATGAACGTCGGCAGGAACAATATGAAGGCGATGACGAGAACGAACACCGCCGTGAGGAAACCGGACCCGAACATGGCTTCGAGTCTAACGTTTCAAAAATAAAAAAGGCGTAGTGTTTTCACGCTACGCCTTTTTTTAAGCGAGTTTTAAGCGAGAAATCCCTTAAGCAGCCTTTGCCTGACCTTCGATGGTCTTCAGTTCCGGCGCATTGATGGCGATTCGGCGCGGTTTCTTCTCTTCCGGCACGATTCGCTCAAGATCGACATGGAGCAGGCCATTTTCGAGCTTGGCCGCGCGCACTTCGACATGCTCGGCCAGCTGGAAACGGCGCTCGAAGGCGCGGCCCGCAATGCCCTGATGCAGGAAATTGGGGGTTTCTGCGGTTTCGCGCTTGCCGGTGACGCTCAGCACGCCATCGCGTACCTCGACGTTCAGGTCTTTCTCGCCGAAGCCTGCGACCGCAAGCGTGATGCGGTAATGGGTGTCGTCGGTGCGCTCGATATTATAGGGCGGGTAGCCCTGCGACGCGTCAGCCGCGGAATCGAGCATGTCCAGAAGCCGGTCGAAGCCAACGGTGGAACGGTACAAGGGGGAAAAATCCAGTCTCATCACAACCTCCTTTTGAGCCTTGTGGGCTTGGGCCTGCCCAAAGGGCCAGGCCGGTTTCGTCTGCCGGGCGCGAGATGCCACCCGGCATCCCTTGAGATGGGGAATGCCCTTAGGATTTCAAGGTTTCTTGAGGCTTATTTTCTTGCGATCGAAAGGAAGCGGACGACATCCTGTTCCGGTGTCGCGAAAGACAGGACCAGCCGGATCAGCGTCCTGCCGCCTTCCGCCGGTTCCCAATCATAGAAGCGCGCACCCGCCTCGCGCAGCCTTGCGACGGTCGCGTCGGGCAGGCGGGCGAAAATGGCATTGGACTGAACGAGATGGGCGAGTTCCGCGCCCGGGATTTGCGCGAGCGCGTCGGCCATACGGCGGGCAAGCGTGTTGGCGTGCGCCGCGCGCTTGAGCCACAGATTGTTGTCGAGACAGGCGTCGAGCTGCGCCGATACGAAACGCATCTTGGACAAAAGATGCCCCGCTTTCTTGCGGCGATATTCGAAATCGGCGGCGTCCTCTGCGCTGAAGAAGATCACCGCCTCGGCGGCGAGTGCGCCGTTCTTCGTTGCCCCAAACGAAAGCGCATCGACGCCCGCCTGCCATGTCGCTTCGGCAGGCGTGCATCCCAGATGCACAAGCGCATTGGCGAAACGCGCGCCATCCATGTGCAATTTCATATCATGCGCATGCGCGAGCTTTGCGATCGCCGCGATCTCTTCGCATGTGTAAACGGTACCCAATTCACTGGCTTGCGTGATGCTGACCGCTTTTGGCTGCGAATGATGCACAAAGCCTTTCTGGAAATGCTTGAGAGTTGTTTCTATCGCCTGCGGTACAAGCTTCGCGCCATGGCCTTCGATCTCCACAAGCTTTGCGCCATGCGTATAGAATTCCACAGCGCCGCATTCGTCGCGGGCGATGTGACTTTCCTTATGGCATAGAATCGCGCCATGCGGCGGCACAAGCGTTGCGAGCGCAAGCGCATTCGCGGCCGTTCCCGTCACGACGGGATGCACGCTCACCTCGCGTCCGAACGCGCGCGAGAACTTCTCCCGCACCCGCGAAGTGATTTCGTCATCGCCATAGGATTGCACTGCACCATCGTTTGCGTGCGAAAGCGCGGCCAGCATTTCCGGCCACGCGCCATAGGCATTGTCGCTTGCGAAGTTCATAGGGTTCCCCATAGTTCGGGAACTTCTCCGTGGCAATCTCGTTCACGGGGTGCAAGCGCAGGAGCGCCCGCAAGCCAAGAAGGATATCCTAAAATGAACAGGACCGTACGCGCCAGGTTACTGGCGAGCGCACTCATCGCGAGTGCGGCGTCTCTTATTTCGATCCCCGAAATCGCATCTGCACAAGAAGTCAGCGCCGATGTGAGCTTCACCGCATTTCACGACAAACTGTCGGCCTATGGCAACTGGTCCCACAATTCTCGCTATGGCGATGTGTGGCGCCCGCGCGATGCGGAGGCCGATTTCCATCCCTATAGCCGCGGCCATTGGGTGGACACCGAATATGGTTTCACCTGGGTCTCCGATTACCAGTGGGGCGATGTGCCCTTCCATTACGGCCGCTGGGTGAACGATTCCGACGACGGCTGGGTCTGGGTACCGGGTTATGTGTGGGCGCCGGCTTGGGTCGTATGGCGGTCGGACAGCGATTACATGGGCTGGGCGCCGATGCCGCCCGATGAACACTTCCTCGCGGGCGACGAGACGCGGTTCGATGTCGATCCCGTTGCGTTTTATGGCGCGCGCGCCGATGTCGGCAATCTGTTTATCTTTGTCGGCACGCGCCACATCGCAGATCCGAATTTCCGTACGTACATTGTACAACGCCCGCAGGTCGCTGACATCTTTCACCGCACGCGCAACATCACGCGCATCAGCGTCGTCAACGATCATGTCGTGAACCGCAGCGTCGATGTGCGCGTCGTGGAACGCTTCACGCATCGTCCCATTCGCACGGTTTCGATCCGCACCGTGCTGAAGCCGGGCGCGACCGTTACGAATGTCCGCATCGGCCG
>DATHQA010000313.1:0-4242 GCA_035483375.1 Rhizomicrobium sp.
ACGGGAATGATCTCGTCTTCATCGGTCGGTTCCGCGTCGCCGAGATAGGGCGGACGGAACAGGCGCATGGAACGGCCTGTGAGCGCTTCGAACAGGCGCTGCGTCGCGTTCAATTCGAGTTCGACGGCCGTATCCGGCGTATCGGCGAGATTGGGATGCGTGAATGTGTGATTTCCTATCTCGTGGCCTTCCGCAAGGATGCGTTGCACGAGGCTCGGATTGGCCTCTGCATTGCCGCCGATGATGAAGAATGTCGCGTGCACATGCTTGGCCTTTAGGATATCGAGAATTTGCGGTGTCCATTCCGGATCGGGCCCATCGTCAAACGTCAGTGCAACTTTACCGGGCGCATAGCCGAATTGCCGGATCACATAATTCGTCGGCAGTTTCGTATAGGTTTCGTCATCGATATCGCCTGTCGTCTTGTCGATTTCGAATGTGCGGCTTCCCGGCGTCGGCTGTGCTTCCACGCGCAGGATTTCGCCTTGGCCCTCGAAATCGATATCTTCCAGTATGTGAATATCCTTAAGGCCGATGGGCGCCGGCGCACCATAATTGCGCCCCATCACCTGCCAGATCGAAGGGTCTTCGCTTCCCAGCCGCCACAGTGCATAACCCGCGGGTTGATAAACATCGGCCGCGTGGATCTCGTTGAACGCCGTCACGCCGTCCAAGAACCACACATCATGCTTGGTGTGATCGTCTTCGATATAGGAGAAATGCGGATTGTTCGTCGCGTCGTCGAAATCGATTTTCGCGTCTGAATCGTGCGCCGCGATGACGGCTTCTTCGAAGGTGAGGCTTTCGACTTCGTTCGTATTCCAGTCGTACCCATAAGACCCGATGCCCACGATCGTGCGGTTCGGCGCCAGCACTTTCATGCGCTTGTCAAGCGTCTGTTCGTACCAGGATTGCCCTGCAAGGCTGCCCGCCCCGCCGGTATCGTCGTGCTCGTCATACGCCATGAGCAATGTGTAATCGACGATGCGTGCGTAGGCTGCATAGGGCCAGGCGTCGTCGTCGAACGGTGCCGCCATCACGATGATGTCGCCGTTCGGCGCGAACGCCGCCGAAAGTTCGCGCAAAAACGTGGCGAGATCCTTGTGCGCGCCGGCGGGCACTTCCTCGAAATCGATCGTCACGCCTTGCAGCTTGTGTTCGGCCACAAAAGCTGCGACCGCACCGACAAGGGCTGTGCGCCGCTGTTCATCGGCAAGCAGCTTCGCCAAACCCGGACCGTCCCATTGTCCAAGCGACGCATTCTGCAGCGTCGGCAGGATCGCGACATTCTGCTTCGTATGGCGGACATACTTATACAAGTGCGGATCGAACGTGGTCTTCAGTTCGAGATTCGGCGCCTGCAAATTCATCCAGGTCGGCATGATCCAATCGAGCTTGGGCAGCGCGTGTTTGAGATCGGCATAACTCGCCGATTCCCAACTCGGATAAAACGCGATGGATAACGCGCGGTGGCCCGGCGGCCGCAATGCTTCGGCAAGCACGCGGCCATGGCCTTTGCGCAATCGCCATTGCTTTGCGAGTTCCCCACGTTTCGCGCGTGCCGCCGCCGCGAGCCGCGCGGCAGAGCGCAACAGGCCCGGCGCCTCGGCACTTTTCTCGAGTTCCGGCGCGTGAATGGCGGTGAGGTGCCCCGGCAGATTCAAATTCGCCACGCGCGGCGTCATGAAAAGGCTCACGACGAAAAACACGCCAAGCACCGTGCTGATGACGGCCGCGCCCCAGCCGAAGGCGGATACGATGCTTGCGCGCCGTCCCGTAGCGTCGAAGAAGATCGGCTTGTCAGCCATGTTTTGCGTTCCGCCTCCCGAGCGGTTCTTATGAGGGACATTGTAGCGGAAATGCGCCTGAAGGGAGCATGAATGCGGGGCAGGCCTTCAGGCAGCGGAATTGCCGCCGCTGCGATCATCCTTTCCGGCTTTGCCGCCACCGTGGCGCTCACCTGGCCCGGCTATGTGTCCTATGATTCGGCCCTTCAACTGTTGCAGGGGCGCGTGGCCCACTACAACACCTGGCATCCGCCCGTGATGGCGTGGATGCTCGGCGTGATGGATGCGGTTGTACCGGGTGCGGGCCTGTTCGTCCTGTTCGATGCCGCTCTGCTATACGCCGCGATGCTGGCGCTTCTTTGGCTAAGGCCGAAGCCGTCATGGGCAGCGCCAATTGTGGCTTTAATATGCGCGCTATCGCCGCAATTTCTCATCTATCAGGGAAACGTGTGGAAGGATGTGCTGTTCGCGGATGCGGCGGTCGCCGGGTTCGCAAGCCTCGCTTGCGCCGCCGCGTATTGGGAGCACGCAAGAACGCGGTTTGTGTCTCTCATAATAGCTTTCGCATTGTTCGTGTTGGCGGCGCTCGCGCGGCAGAACGGGATCATAGTTCTTGGTGTCGGCGCGGTCGCCTTGACGATCATTGCGCGCGGGCAATTGACGTGGCGCGACTCGATTCCTTACAGAGCAGGCGTATTGATTGCATCGATTTTAGCGCTTGCCGGTGCGAATACCGCGCTCGAAACACGCGGCGACAACGGTTACGGCAGGCTTTCGCAGGTAAAGGCGCTTCAGCTTTACGATATCACAGGCATGGTGGCGGCCGCGCCGGGTATAAAACTCGACTGGCTCCACAAGAATTCTCCCGCGCTTGAGGAATTGATCCGCAGCGATGGCGTGCGGCTCTATTCGCCTGTGCATTACGACACGCTTGCCGCATCCGATCTGCTGCAGAAGCTGCTCGTGGTCACGCCGGAGATGCGCATGATGCATCAATGGCTCGAACTCATCGTAAGCCATCCGCTACTTTATTTGCGTGTGCGCGAGGAGATATTCCGCTGGGTGACGCTGACGCCCGATATTGCTCAATGCCATCCCTACTATGTCGGCGTATCGGGTCCGCCGGATGCGATGCGGCAATTGAATTTGAACACTGCGCCACGCCTGCAAGATCGCATGTTGTGGAATTACGGCGCGCGATTTGTCGGCACGCCGGTTTATTCGCACGCGCTGTTCGGAGTCATATCGCTTGTCGCGACGATCGTCCTGTTCCGCCGACGCGCGCCGGCCGATCTCGCGATGGCGTTCATGCTCGTAAGCGCGCTTGTCTTTGCGCTTTCGTTTTTCGTGATCTCGGTCGCGTGCGACTATCGCTATCTTTATTACGTCGATCTGTCGGCGCTTGTCGCGTGCTTCTACTTGGCGGCTAGCGTTCCCGCATTCCCTTACGCAGCACCGCGCGAATAGGATCGATGAAATAATCGAGCGCTGTTTGTGTGCCGGTTTCGATGGCGACTTCGACGGGCATGCCGGGCATCACGCGCACATCGGGATATTGCTTGAGAACCGCGCGATCCACGCTGACATTCGCGGTGAAATAGGTCTGGCCGCTTTTCTCGTCGACCAGGCGGTCGGCCGAGACATTCGTCACGACGCCTGTGATCATGGGCAGGCGGCGTTGCTTGTAGGCGCCAAGGCTCACCTTGGCCGTTTGTCCGACATACACATCGTCCGCATCCTGCGGGCGCACGCGCGCTTCGACTTCGAGCTTGTCGTTTTTCGGCACGATCTCCATCACCGTTTCGCCGGGATGAATGACCGCGCTATTCGTATGCACGCTTAGCGAAACGACTGTACCGCCCACGGGCGCTATAAGCGATGTACGATTGAGGATGTCCCTTGCGGCCTGAATGCGGTCGAGCAGATCATAGCGCTTGTCGCGCACATCGGTCGTGTCTTTCAGCACATCGTTCAGATACTGGTTCTTCTGATTGATGATCTGAAGATTGGTCTCGCCGGAATTGAGTTCGGTCTGCGCGATCTTCTCGATGATCTGGCCGCGCTGGCCCGTGAGGTCGGCTTCATTGCGCTGAAGCGCGAGCAGACGCGGCAAAGGCTGCAAGCCTTCCTTCACAAGCGTGCTGACGGCGCCTTCTTCCTTCTCGATAAGCGCAACCTGTTTTTCGACCGAGGTTTGTTCGGCCTGCAACCCCGCGATGATGCGATCATTCTCATCGCGCCTGCTTGTAAGGATGGCCACCTGCTGTTTTAGCGCATCGCGTTGCGCGGCGAACGTGCTTTGCTCGCCCTTGACGATCTGCTGCACCTTCGGATCGGACATGCGGTCGAGGATTTCGTTCGGAAAATCGATCTGATCCTTGTTATCGCGTTCGGCAGCAAGGCGCGCCTGTTCCGCCGTCAGCGCATCGGCTTCGTCTTCGAGCGAGGCGAGCGC
>DATHQA010000314.1:0-6437 GCA_035483375.1 Rhizomicrobium sp.
TGAAGGAAGCATTGCAAACGGGCGATATCGCGCTTGTGCTCGGCTCCGAAGGTGCGGGCATTCGCCGCCTCGTGCGCGAGAATTGTGATCAGGCAGCGCTTATTCCCATTGCAACAGAAAGCCTGAATGTTTCGAATGCGGCTGCCGTCGCGCTCTACGAATTGCGGCGTTGATCAAAACAACTCAGCCACGCGTTCGCTACCCGCATTGTCGTCGATGAACACGAGCACGCGATAGCCATCTGTGAAGCGAATATGACCTTTCGCATCATGGGCAATCATACCCTTGTTGTTTGTAGAGCGTGTGGTCGGATCGTAGGACCAGAGCGGCACGAGTCCGCGATAATTGCCCTTCACAAGCTCGAACAAGATGCGCGCATGATCGAGCGAAAGCCGCACGCAGCCCGCGCTTGCGCGCTTGCCCAACTGATCTTCGTGGTCGGTCGCATGGATCGCAAGACCCGTTTTGCCGCCATTACGCACCCAATCGAAGAACATCGCGTGAGGCATCGGCGAATCCCACGAGAGCGAGCGATAGTTCACATAGAAGCGATCCGGATCGAGTTCGTAAATTCCCTTTGGCGTATCGCTTTTGCGCCAAACGCCTTGCAGGTTCGGTTCGATTTTCTCGCGGCCCGTGGAGACCAGCCAATCGTAACGCAGCGCGAAATCCTTGTGCTTGCGATCGAACACATACATGCGTTGCGCGGTGTCGCCATGTGCGGCCTTGTTCACATAGACGAACAGATCGAAATTCGAGGCCAATTCGTGCGAAAGCATGGCCTTCATGCGCGCCGCCACGCGCGACCACAGCGGCACGAATTGCCCCGCGGGCAGATTGAAACTCACGTGCGTGACAAACGCCGGCACAGCATCGAACGCCAAACGCGTATGCGGATGCGCGCGCCATGGTTCAATCGTGGGCTTGAACAGACCTTCCGGCAAATCGATGGAGACGCTGCTCGCCGGATGCGATCCGGACGCGAGGCTAAACGACGACGCCCCGAAGAGCGCTGCTGCCGCAATCGCGAACAATTTCAGGGAATCCCGCACAACCCTTCGCCTCATCCGGATGGCAAAGGATTGATAAATTCTTAACGTCACGCAAGGGCGTTAACCGAATTTCCCCGACTTTGCGAAGCCGCGCGGCGCTATGCGCCCGGCCTGCGCGCGCGTGCCTTTCCATTCCTTGAGTTCCGAAGGCGTCCAGGTGCGGCCGTTCTGGTCGCGCAGGCCCTCCTTCCACGTAAACGCGGCGACATCGAGCAGCACGCCGTCTTTGTAACGTTGCAGCAGCACGCCGCGCCCGCGCGCCATCTCCGGCACTTCCGCGAGCGGGAAGATGAGCAGCTTCTTGTTCTCGCCGATCACCGCGACCGTATCGCCGCTGACAAATGCGCACGCCACCACCTCACCGCCATCGGCCACATTCATCACGCGCTTGCCGGAGCGCGTCATTGCGACCGCGTCGTCTTCGCTTGTAACGAAGCCATGACCAGATGTGGCGGCGAGCAGGAGCTTGCGGCCGTCCATGTGAACAAACATATCGACGATATCGGATTCCGGCGGCAGGTCGATAAAGGTGCGGATTGCTTCGCCATTGCCGCGCCCGCCGGGCAGCTTCGCGCAATCGAGCGTGAAGAATCGCCCATCGGTGGCGAACAGCATGAGCTTGTCCGTCGTCTCCGCGTGAATCCAGAAACGTTCGCGGTCGCCTTCGCGATATTTGACGGCATCGCCCGGTTCCTGATGGCCCTTGAACGAGCGGATCCAACCCTTTTGCGAACACACGACCGTGATGGGTTCGCGCTCGACCATGGATTCCAGCGCGGCCACTTCCTCCGCGATTTCCGGCGGTGCCGCGAATGTCGTGCGGCGTTTGCCGATCTTGGTTTTCAGACCGAATTTCGCATCGATCTCGCGCATTTCCTCGACGAGGCGTTCGGATTTGAGCTTGCCGGAGCCGAGCAATTTCTTCAGCTCTTTCTGTTCTTTCGTGAGGTTCGCATGCTCGCCGCGGATTTCCATTTCCTCGAGCTTGCGCAAACTGCGCAGGCGCATGTTGAGGATCGCTTCGGCCTGTGTGTCGGTTAATGAGAAAGCCTTCATGAGCTTCGGCTTCGGCTCATCTTCCTCGCGGATGATCTTGATGACCTTGTCGAGGTTCAGGAAAACGGCGAGATAGCCTTCAAGCACCTCAAGCCGCGCGGCGATCTTCTCCAGCTTGTGCGTCGTGCGCCGCTCCAGTACCTCGTAGCGGTGATCGATGAACGCCTGCAACGCTTCGCGCAAACCCATCACGCGCGGGATGAGACCCTTATCCAGCACATTCATGTTAAGCGATATGCGGGATTCCAGATCGGTCTGCCGGAACAATTGCTCCATGAGCAATTCAGGATCGGTCGCGCGGCTTTTGGGCGCGAGCACGATGCGGATATCCTCCGCGCTTTCGTCGCGCACATCATCGAGCAGCGGCAATTTCTTCTGCTCGATGAGTTCGGCGATGCGTTCGATGAGCTTCGCCTTCTGCACCTGGTAGGGAATTTCGGTGATGATGAGTTCGTAGGCGCCGCGTGCGCCTTCTTCCTTTTCCCAGCGCGCGCGCACGCGGAATCCGCCACGTCCGGTTTTATAGGCTTCGGCAATCGCCGCGTGGTCATCGACGATGATGCCGCCGGTCGGGAAATCCGGGCCTTTCACGAATTTGAACAGTGTGCGATCCTGCGCATTCGGATTTTCGATAAGCGCGATTGTCGCCGCGCACAATTCGCCCAAATTATGCGGCGGGATGTTCGTCGCCATGCCGACAGCGATACCGCTTGAACCATTGGCAAGTAGATTGGGAAACGCAGACGGCATGACCACGGGTTCGCGGTCGCCGCCATCGTAATTGGCTTTGTAATCGACCGCGTCTTCGTCGAGGCCATCGAGCAGCGCCTGCGCCACCTCCGTCATGCGCGCTTCGGTGTAGCGATAGGCAGCCGCGTTATCGCCGTCGATATTGCCGAAATTGCCCTGCCCATCGACCAGCGGATAACGCGTGGCGAATTCCTGAGCGAGGCGCACAAGCGCATCGTAAATCGCCTGATCGCCATGCGGATGGAACGCGCCCATCACATCGCCCACGATCTTCGCGCACTTCTTGAAAGCGGCATCCGGATTGAGGCGCAGCAGACGCATGCCGTAAAGAATGCGGCGATGCACGGGTTTCAAACCATCGCGCGCATCGGGTAATGCGCGCTGCGTGATCGTGGAAAGCGCGTAAGCGAGATAACGTTCCGAAAGCGCTTTCGAAAGCGGCTCGGGGCGGATGTCGTCTTTGAGAGGCTGATGTCCCATGATTCTTTCTTATTATGATTCGCGTGTGGCCAGAGCATCGAGGCGTGCACGCGCCGCAGGCAATTCACGGTTATGTGGTTTCAGCACGCGCTCGAGCAGGAAATATTCGGTCAGGCGCAATGCGGCTGCGATTTCGGCGCGCGTGGGCGAAGCATTCTGTGAGCCGAGCAGGAACGCAGGCAGCGCGAACAGACGCTCGGCATAGGGCGCACCCGCCTCGGCCGAAACCGCGCGGCCTGTGCGCGGCGAGATATAACGCAGATCGTCCATCGTGCCGGTGGCGGCGCAGCGCGAAAGATCGAGGCCAAAGCCGAGCGCATCGAGCAACCCGATCTCCCAGCGCACATAAAGCGGCGCCCAATGCTCGAAACCATCCTCGCTCATCGCATCGAGCAGGATTTCACCTGCTTCAAACACCGGTTCGTGCGGCTCGCGTTCGGGCAACGATGCAGCGACGGACGCGAATGCGTTGAGGCCTGCAAGCGATGATGGGTTCTCCAGCATTTCGCCTGCGCGTAATCGCACGGGCTCAATCGTGAAATTGCCGAGATGCTCGGTAAGGCGTGCGCGCCATTGCACATGCACGGAGTTTCCCGGCTGCAGTACGGGGCGTTTCGTACGCGATGTGCCGCCGCGCATAACACCGAGATGGCGGCCATGCGTGCGCGTCAGCGCCTCGACAATCGTGCTTGTTTCGCCGAGCGGGCGGACGGACAACACAATGGCGTCGTCGGACCATTCCATGAATCAAGGGTGCTTTGTTTGAACCGAATTGCCAACTTTTCTTTTTTCCGTCATGGCCGCATGGACATACGTCGGAAAAACCCTTCTGCGCTCGCAGACGCGAGCGCGATGGGTGGCCGGGTCAAGCCCGGCCGTGACGGAAGGGGTTAGTCGTCCGGAAATTCCAGACCCATTTCGGTGTAATGCTCGCGCGTTTCGGACCAGTTCTCGCGCAGCTTCACGAACAGGAACAGATGTACGCGGCGGCCGAAGGATTCTTCCATATCCTTCCGCGCCATTTCGCCCAAGAGTTTAATTGTGCGTCCGCCTTTGCCTAGCACAATGGGTTTCTGGCCTTCGCGTTCGACATAGATCACCTGATCGATCTTCACCGAACCGTCCTTGCGGTTTTCCCATTTCTCGGTTTCGACCGCGATGGCGTACGGGAGTTCATCATGCAGGCGCAGATAGATCTTCTCGCGCGTGATTTCGGCGGCGAGAAGACGCGAGGGAATGTCGGCAGCCTGATCTTCGGGATAATGAAAGGGGCCTTCGGGCATGAGGCTCGCGCACCATGACGCGACGTCTTCCACGCCATCGCCTTTCAACGCGGAGATCATGAACACGGTCTCGAACGCGCCTTCGGCGTTGAGGCGCTGGGCCAGTGGCAACAACTCCTCGCGCTTCATGCCGTCGATCTTGTTCAGCACCAGCGCCGCGCGGCGTTTGTGTTCTTTCAGGCCCGCGACAATGGCGTCGGTGTCGCGCGTAGCATAACCGTTGGGACTGGCGACAACTTCCCGCGCATCAACAATAAGAAGAACCGCATCGGCTTCGGTCGCGCTCCACGCCGCGCTTACCATCGCGCGATCGAGTTTCCGGCGCGGCTTGAAGATGCCGGGCGTATCCACGAACACGATCTGCGCGCTCCCGCGCATCGCAACCCCGCGCACATTCATGCGCGTGGTCTGCACCTTCGGCGTGACGATGGAGATCTTCGTGCCGACCAGCGCGTTGACGAGCGTAGACTTGCCCGCATTCGGTGCGCCGATGACGGCGACAAAACCGCAGCGCGTGTTCATGCGCGGCCCAGACGCGCGAGCATGCGGCGTGCCGCGTCCTGCTCCGCTTCGCGTTTGGAATGACCCGTGCCTGTTTCGGGCGCGTGGCCCGCAATGCTCACCTCAACCACGAAACGCGGCGCGTGATCCGGCCCTTCGCGGCTCACCTCGCGATAGGATGGAGGCATCGGCGATTTCCCTTCCGGGCTTTGCGCCCACTCCTGCAACGCCGTCTTCGCATCGCGCATATCGGCATCGAGCGAGGCATATTGGTTTACCCAATAGCGTTCCACGAAAGCGCGTGCGGCGTCATATCCGCCGTCGAGATAAAGCGCGGCAATCACCGCCTCGCACGCGCCCGCCAGGATCACCGCTTTCTGGCGTCCGCCGCTGCCGGCCTCAGACCGCGCGAGCACGAGATGTTCCGACAAGCCCGCCTCTTCCGCGGCGCGCGCACAAGCCTCGCGCCGCACAAGCGCATTGAGCTTCAATGCAAGCGCGCCTTCGGCATCGTTCGGATAAAGCGCGTACAATTTCTCAGAGATGATCAGCCCAAGCACACGGTCGCCAAAGAACTCCAGACGCTCATTCGACTCTGCGCCCATGCTCGCATGGCGCAACGCGCGCGCGAGCAATTCGGCATCCGCGAATTTGTGCCCGAGCCGCGTTTCGATTTCAGTCAATGAACGTGATGAGTCGGCTGTAGCGGATCGCCGCCGGCCACTTCCAGAACTCCCAGATATGCGCGCTGCCATCGGTGGAGAAGAAGATGAGTTCGGCCTTGCCGACTAGGTTTGCCGCCGGAACATAACCCACCGCCGTGCGGCTGTCCGCCGAATTATCGCGATTGTCGCCCATCATGAAATAATGGTCGGGCGGCACGACATAGACATCGGTGTTGTCTTCCGGCCCGTCGGCGATGCGGTCCAGCACATAATAGGTTTTGCCGTTGGGCAGCGTTTCGCGATAGCGCGGGACGTGATTCTCATAGCCGTCGAGGTTCTCCACATAATCGGCCACGCGCACCTTCGGCACCGCATGATCGTTGATGTAGAGCTGACCGTTGATCATCTGGATGCGGTCGCCGGGAAGACCGATGAGCCGCTTGATGTAATCGGTCGAATTGTCCTTCGGAAATTTGAAGACGATGACGTCGCCGCGATCCGGCACGCGTCCGAAGATGCGCCCCGGTATCGGCGCGAGCCCGAACGGAAACGAATAACGGCTATAGCCATAGGCGAATTTTTCGACGAACAGATAATCGCCGATGAGCAGCGTGTTCTCCATCGAGCCGGACGGAATGTTGAACGGCTGG
>DATHQA010000315.1:0-5528 GCA_035483375.1 Rhizomicrobium sp.
CTGTGACGGCAAAGCCACATATTTTGCAAAGGTTTACGTTGATCCGGATAGGCCTTCTGCTAAGGTTTTCGATGAATAATCGCATGAGCCAGGGGATGGACGGCTTCGGGGGTCTCAGACGTGCTCAGCTGACAGGGCTGGTTGCGGGTGCGATGGCGCTCGGTTTGGCGTCGCTCGCGCATGCATCGTCTTCGCAATCCATGCAACTTGACGGCGATTCGCTGAATTTGACCTCGGCGTTCACGCCAACGCAATTCGCCGCTGACGGCTCCGTCTATGGTGTGCGGGCGCGCGGGAACAATAGCGCACCGACGATCCAAATCCTGCCGCAGAACAAGGTTTCTTCTTCATCTTTGACGCCCGATCCATGCAGCACCGCTGGTTTCCCCGGTGGCTGGTGCGAGACGCCGCATTCGATTGCGGCGAATACCTTCGGTTGGGATTTCAGTTCCGGCGGCAAGGGCGTTGTGATCGGCATTGTCGATACGGGAATCGATCTCAACAATCCGGAATTCACAGGCCGCGTGCTGAAAGGCGATTGTATCGTCAGCCCGGTTAATGCTTGCACGTCGAATAACAACAAGCGTGGCGGCGATCTCGATACCTTCCCCGGTGCCGATTCCACGCATGGCACGCATGTAACGGGCATCGCAGCGGGCACGAACACCGGGCTTGCTTATCAAGCAAGCATTCTTCCCGTGAAGGTTTGCAGCAGCGATCAGGATGCCTGTGATGGCGTAAGCGATGGCGTGCTGTGGGCTGCGCAGCATCATGCCAGCGTCATCAATGTTTCGATTGGCGGGCCGACGATTGCGCAATCCGATATTTCGGAACTGGCGCAGGCTGTGAGTGCGGGTGCGCTCATCGTTGTGGCGGCGGGCAATTCTGGCACGCGCGATCCCTCAGGCGGCTTCCTTTCTGAAGCTGCGCTGCAGGATGGCATTCGTGGCTCGATGATTGTTGTCGGCGCCACGGAATGTAATCCGGATTCGAATGGCAATTGCGCCAATGGCGGCTTGGGCTCGATCACTAGCTTCAGTCAGGTGCCGAGCACACGTTGCGAAGTGCATGATGGCGGTGCGGTCTGCATGCAGGATTATTTTGTCGTCGCGCCGGGCGTCGATATTTGGTCGTCGGTCGGCAATGGCGGCAAGAAAGCGCCGGATTATGGCTATCTTTCCGGCACATCGATGGCGACGCCTTATGTGACCGGCGTGGCCGCACTCATCAAGGGCGATTGGTCCTATCTGCGCTCCGATCAGATCGCGTCGATTATCTTCGACAGCGCGGATGATCTTGGCGCGCCCGGCGTCGATCCCGTTTATGGTCATGGCGAAGTCGATGTGACGAAGGCGATGAATCCGCTGAACGTCCCGCCGCCGCCACCGCCGCCCGGCACAATTGTGGCGAGCACACCGTTCCAGACTGCGCATGGTCTGGTGCCGACTTCGGGCGGTCAGCTTGGCGCGAACCTGCAAGCAAAGGGCGCCACGAACGCACTTGCCACGCTCATAACCGGCCCACTCGCGAGCGCCATTGCGAAGAGTTCAATTCTCAAGCACGCCGTAATGATCGATTCCTTCGGCCGCGACTTCAACACCGACCTCACGGCGGCGGCGAATGTGCGCGGCTATTACGGCGATCTGCTGATGAACGATCCGTTCACGTCGATCTCGCCATTTGCGGTGGGAGCGGAAGGACCGTTCGGTCCCGTCATGGCCACAGGTTATGCCATCGACACGGTGACGCCTCGCTTCATTTCAGGCGAACTGCGCGATGACGATCGCAATGATTACAGCGTGCAGGATCTCAATATGACCGCGCGCATCATGCAGGGCGTGGATGCGAATTTCGGCTATCAGACCAATATGGCCGGACGCTTCAACGATTACGATGCGTCTTCGAGCCCGGCCTATGACGGCCTCTTCATGTCGGCGTCTGCCGTGAATTCGCCTTATGCGTCACTAGCCGATGGCGGCTCTTTCGTCGGCACGACAATCGCGCTTGCAAGCGATCTGCGCTTCCGCTTCGGCGAAGCTTCGCTCAGCCCCTATCACACGCCGTTCGCGGTTGACTCTTATTCGATGGTCGATCAGCTCGAAGGGCCGCAGACGACTTACGCTTTGCGCACCGTCAACTCTTCGGTCGCGGGCGTTTCATGGGATTTCGCGAATTGGGGCGGCTTAGGCCTCACGGCGACGCAGACATCCGAACAGAACGGGTTGCTCGGCGGTATCGCGACGGGCGCACTCGCATCGGATGCTGTGAATACGACGGCGCTTGGCGTTTCCGCCCGCGTCGGTTTCGGCGACGGTTGGGTGACGACGGCTTCGTATAGCGAAGGCATTACGCAGCTCGATCTCAAGCCGAACGGCCTCATCACGTCCGCTGATGCGCTACACAGCCGCGCTTACGGCATCGCGGTCGCCAAACACGGATTGTTCGGCAACGACTCGCTGGGCTTCGCGGTGACGCGCCCGATCCAGATCTACAACGGCGGCGCGAATATCACGGCGGCTGACGGCGTCGACGACAGCGGCAATCTCATCATCGGGCATGAGCATCTTTCGCTTGCGACCCAGACGCCGGAGACCGATATCGAACTCGGTTACGTGACGACGTTCCTCGATGGAGCGCTCGCGTTGCAGGCGAACGCCGCCTATCAAGTCAATGTCGATGGGCAAGATCGCACCAACGCGCTCGCCCTCGTATCGCGCGCCAAGATCAAGTTCTGATCTGACCTTCGCTTTTTAAGCACTTGAACGCCGTGGTTGCGGCGCGCACGCGGCTTCGCTAAAACCGCCGCCGCTCAAACACCCAAAAGGAATCCTATGGCCGGTCCGCAATACGTTTATGTGATGAAAGGCCTGTCCAAGACCTATCCCGGCGGAAAACAGGTTCTGAAGGATATTTGGCTTTCGTTTTATCCTGGCGCGAAGATCGGCATCGTCGGCGTCAACGGCGCGGGCAAATCCACGCTCATGCGCATCATGGCGGGCCTCGACAAGGAATTCACAGGCGAGGCTTGGGCGGCGGACGGCGTGCGGATGGGATATCTGCCGCAAGAACCGCAACTCGATCCCACGAAGAACGCGCTTGAAAACGTCATGCAGGGCGTTGCCGCGAAGAAGGCGCTGCTCGACCGCTATAACGAGATCGCGGCGAATTATTCCGACGAAACCGCCGACGAGATGGCGAAGCTTCAGGACGAGATCGAAGCGCAGGGATTGTGGGATCTCGACAGCCAAGTCGAAATGGCGATGGACGCATTGCGCTGCCCCGATGGCGATGCCGACGTGACAAAGCTTTCAGGCGGCGAACGCCGCCGCGTCGCGCTGTGCAAATTGCTGCTCGATGCGCCGGATATTCTTCTGCTTGACGAACCGACCAACCATCTCGATGCGGAATCGGTGGGGTGGCTTGAGCACACGCTGCGCGAATATAAAGGATGCATCATCCTCGTCACGCATGACCGCTATTTCCTCGACAATGTGACGGGCTGGATCCTCGAACTCGATCGCGGCCGCGGCATTCCGCATGAGGGCAATTATTCTTCGTTCCTCGGTGTGCAGGAAAAACGCCTCAAACAGGAAGGCAATGAGGAAGCTGCGCGCGAACGCACGATTGCACGCGAACGCGAATGGATTTCGCAATCCCCCCGCGCGCGTCAGGCGAAATCGAAAGCGCGCATCAACGCGTATGAGGATTTGCTCGCAAAATCACAGGAACAACGTGGTGGGCCTGCGCAGATCGTCATCCCGGTTGCCGAACGTTTGGGTTCGGTCGTTGTGGAAGCGGAGGGTTTGAGCAAGGCGTATGGCGACCGGCTTCTGTTCGAGAATCTGAATTTCAATTTGCCGCCCGGCGGCATTGTCGGTGTCATCGGTCCGAACGGCGCAGGCAAGACGACATTGTTCCGTTTGCTAACAGGCCTCGAAACGCCGGATACGGGCGAGTTGCGTATAGGCCCCACCGTGCAGCTCGGCTACGTCGATCAATCGCGCGATGCGCTCGATTCCAAAAAGACCGTCTGGGAAGAAATCTCCGGGGGGCTCGATGTACTCGAACTCGGCAAACGCACGATGCAAAGCCGCGCCTATGTCGGTGCGTTCAATTTCAAAGGCGGTGATCAACAGAAGAAGGTAGGCCAACTCTCAGGCGGCGAGCGCAATCGCGTGCATCTTGCGAAGATGCTCAAATCCGGCGCGAACCTGTTGCTGCTCGACGAACCCACCAACGATCTCGATGTCGAAACGCTGCGCGCTCTTGAATCCGCGCTCGAAGAATTTGCCGGCTGCGCGATGATTATCAGCCACGATCGCTGGTTCCTCGATCGTATCGCCACGCACATGCTCGCCTTCGAAGGCGATAGCCATGTCGAATGGTTCCAAGGCAATTATCAGGATTACGAAGAAGACAAAAAACGCCGCCTAGGCATCGACGCCGATCAACCGCATCGCATCAAATACAAACGCTTCGCGCGAGCTTGACTTTCTATCGTCGCGCAATCTGACGCGAACCGCTGCACACTTCGCGGGATTGCGCTTCAGCCCGACTGGCCTTGATCGGAAGAAGGCGAGCCGCCATTGCGCACTTGCTGCGTCAGCTGGCGCAGATGCGAAACAAGGGCAGGCACACTTTCGTTGTTCTGATCGAGGAAGGCGGTGAACTGATCGCGTTCTTCGATGGCGAGCCAGATACCCGCGACGCTTACATCGATGACGACGAATTTGCCGTTTTCATCCTCGACGCGGAAATCGACTTGTAACGGCTGATCGCCGGATTTCTGTCCGCCCGGCTCGAGCATCATGGTCGAAACGATGTAATCGCCCGGCGCGCGTTCGTTCGATCCCGTCACCTTCAATGTCTGTCCCGAATAGGACGAAAGCCGCGACTGATAAACCGCGACCGCAAAATCGTGGAACGCATCGACGAACGCATTGATATCCGTGGGCGTTGCCGTGCGGCGCGCGGGTCCAAGCGTGAACAACGCGATGCGGCGGATATCGGTCAGCGAGGTGAGGAAGTCGCGAAATTGTGCGTTCTTCTGTGTTTCCGAAGCGCCGTGATTGTTCAGGATCACAAGCCCGCGTTGCACATTATTGGCAACGAATGTCTCGGCGGGCGTGGACGCCTCGGCTCGCGAAGCGCCAAACGCCAAAGTCGCCGCGAATAGGCTCGTGAAAAACACAGCGCGAAAGGGTCTGCCGGTTGTCGTCAAAGAAAGCATCGTCGATTTCCCGTATTTGGCCGGTTCACACTCTAGTCCCATAACGGAAACGCTCCGCCGGGTCAGAAGTTCGGCAGGTTTTTTGTATCTTCCTTGCCGTTGTTGATCTCACTCTGCCGATGCTGCCGGTAGAGGCTGCGGACGGAGGCATAATAATCCACCGATCCGCGCTCGATACCTTGCACCACGGCGGCATTACGCGCGCGCAAATCTATCACGCTGATAACCTCGCGTCCTGCCGACCACCAGATATGCTGTTTGTAGCGCAGGTAAGTGGTCGGATCGAAAGCAAAATCCA
>DATHQA010000316.1:0-4106 GCA_035483375.1 Rhizomicrobium sp.
CGTGATCATCCTGCTCGATTCCATCACGCGTCTCGGCCGCGCCTACAACACCGTCGTTCCTTCCTCGGGCAAGGTGCTGACAGGCGGCGTGGACGCGAACGCTTTGCAGCGGCCCAAGCGGTTCTTCGGCGCCGCGCGTAATATCGAGGAAGGCGGCTCGCTCACGATCATCGCAACCGCGCTTATCGATACGGGCAGCCGCATGGATGAAGTGATTTTCGAAGAGTTCAAAGGCACGGGCAATTCGGAAATCATCCTGGACCGTAAAGTGGCCGACAAGCGCGTGTTTCCCGCGATCGACATCCTCAAATCCGGCACGCGCAAGGACGATTTGCTGCTCGACAAGGCAACGCTTGCGAAGACCTATGTCCTGCGCCGTATCCTCGCGCCCATGGGCACCATCGATGCCGTGGAATTCCTGCTCGACAAACTGCGCCAGTCCAAGAACAATTCGGACTTCTTCGACAGCATGAACACGTGAGGCGGTTGGCGGTTACGCCAATTTCAATCCGCAATGCTCGGCGAAGTGGCGGAAATCACTATCGCGTGTAATGAGCGCGATGTCGTGGTCTATACAGGATTGCGCAATTAGCGTATCGGCAATTTTGGCTTTCAGATTTTTTGTTTTGAGAATCCTTCGCGACTGACCGGCTCGCTCCCAGTAACCGTCGAGAATGGGGAGCAGCGGAAATTCGGTAACCGTTTGTAGCATCTCTTTTTGCGCAAACGGATCGCTCAGCATTTCTGAGACAACAACTGGCGGCAATGCAATATCTCGCGCGGTAAGTGCGATCTGGATGAGTCTTGCGTCAGTGTCTTCTTCGCCCGCGAAAAAAGCAGACAATGAACTCGTATCTGCGGCGATCATTCCCGGTCATACTTCATTTCCTGCCAGGTCATTGAAAACTTGACCTTGCCACGCAGTTCCAAGGCCTTTTGCTGCGCGCGATCAGAACGCAATCTCTTGAGAGCAGCTCGTACCGTTTCCGTTATGCCGGCGCCAATATAGTCCTGTGCTGCGGCCAGATCGTCGTCTGGTACTTCGACCGTGATTTTGCGCATTTCGCCCATACCAGCGACCATACCAGCTTTGAAGCTGGTGTTCAAGCTGGTCTTACTTCCTTGAATGCGGGACCTCGCCGCGTTCGGTGATCCAATCCATCACGGCGAGCAGCACGCCCGACACAACGAATGTCAGGTGAATGCCGACAAGCCAGGTGAGATCGCGGCCGCTGAACGCGGACACGGCCATGAACGCTTTCAGCAATTCGATGGCCGAGATCGCGATGATCGAAGCAATGAGCTTGAGCTTCATGCCGGAGAAATCGACCTTGCCCATCCAGGCAGGGCGGTCGGGGTGGTTTTCCATCTCCACCATCTTGGAGACGAAATTCTCGTAACCCGAAAAGATGACCATGAGCAGCAGATTGCCCGCGAGCGACATGTCGATAAGCGACAGCACCCACACGACAATGCCCGTCTCGTTGGTTTCGAGGAGATGAGGAAATTGTTCCACAATCGTATGCAGGAACGTCCACATAAGCGCGACAAGCGCCAGCACGAGGCCCAGATAGAACGGTGCCATAAGCCAGCGGCTTGCGAACAAAAGCGCCTCGAAGCGGGCTTCCAGCCTGTTGACCATGGTTTGACCTCCCGGTGCTCCCCCTTAACCGCATCACAGATGCGCGGGTCAGGCAA
Source organism: Rhizomicrobium sp. (assembly GCA_035483375.1). Lineage (GTDB taxonomy): Bacteria > Pseudomonadota > Alphaproteobacteria > Micropepsales > Micropepsaceae > Rhizomicrobium. The sequence goes on from DATHQA010000316.1 coordinate 1,699, forward strand.
TTGACCGCACGCGCGGCCAGGCAGAAACTGGGGCCTTCGAAACCGAAGGCCCGACCATGACCGAGCACCCCGCAGATCGCGCGCAATTCCACGCCATGACCGAAAGCACGCAGGAAGACTGGATGAAGATCTTCCAGGCGACCCAGCCTTTTAATCGCGAGCTGCCGAACCGGGTGCTCACGCATCTGAAGCTGCTCGACGGCGATTGCGGGGGCTTTGCGGTGGACCGCTTGACCCATTCGCTGCAATCGGCGACGCTCGCCCATCGCGACGGCATGGACGAGGAATATGTCGTCTGTGCGCTGCTGCACGATATCGGCGACACGCTGGGCTCGCACAATCATGCCGACATCGGCGCTGCGATCCTCAAGCCTTTCGTTTCGGAAGATAACCGTTGGATGCTGGAGCATCACGGGATCTTCCAGGGCTATTACTTTTTCCATTTCGGCGGTCTCGACCGCAATATGCGCGAGAAATTCCGCGGTCATCCGGCGTTCGAGAAGACCGCGATGTTCTGCGCGCGCCATGACCAGAACGCGTTCGATCCGAATTACGACACGATGCCGCTTGAGGCTTTCGTGCCCATGGTGCAGCGCTTGATGGCGTATCCGAAGCGTTCGATCTATGTGCGCGAGGACGGCACGTCGCCAAGGGTCGCAGCTGAATAATTAGAGCGATTTCGGGCCAATTGAATCATAACCGTCATGGCCGGATTAAATCCGGCCATGACGGTTATGCGGATGAGCTCAATCCAAAGCCGCTCTAATCAAGGCAGCAAAATCGTAGCACCCGTCGTATTGCGCGAATGCAGCGCTTCATGCGCGGCACGCGCATCGGCGAGCGCAAAGCGCTGACGGATTTCGATCTTCACGACGCCTTTTGCAATGACGTCGAATAGATCGTCCGCCGTTTCTTGTAGTTCCTGCGTCGTGCGCGTGTAATGCATGAGCGAGGGGCGCGTGAGATACAGCGAACCTTTGCCGCCGAGCATGATGGGATCGAACGCAGGCACAGGTCCGCTCGCATTGCCGAAGCTCACCATCATGCCGCGTATGGCAAGACAATCGAGCGAGCCGTTCCACGTATCCTTGCCGACGGAGTCGTAGACGACGGGCACGCCTTCATCTTTTGTGAGCGTGCGCAAACGCGCGACCCAATTCTCTGTCGATGTGTTGATGACGTGATCGCAGCCATGCGATTTCGCGAGCGCGATCTTTTCCTCCGAACCAACCGTGCCGATGACGGTGACGCCGAGATGCTTTGCCCATTGGCATGCGATGAGCCCTACGCCGCCCGCCGCCGCATGCCACAGGATCGTCTGGCCCGGTTTCACGGCGTATGTGCGCTTCAACAGATATTGCGCCGTCATGCCCTTCAGCATTGCGGCCGCGGCGTCCTCATCCGAAACGCCATCGGGCAATTTCACGAGCCGGTCGGCGGGCACGTTGTTTGCCTCCGCATAAGCGCCGGGCGGACCGGAGCAATAGCCCACGCGGTCGCCGATCTTGAGGCTTGTCACGCCATCGCCGAGCGCTTCGACCGTGCCTGCCGCTTCAAGGCCGAGGCCGCCCGGAACCGGAATGGGATAAAGGCCGGAGCGCTGATAGGTGTCGATGAAATTGACGCCGATGGCGGTGTGCTTCACGCGCACCTGGCCGCGCGCGGGCGGCGGCAATTCGATGTCCTTAAGCTCCAGAACCTCCGGCCCGCCCGTCTTCGAAATCCGTATCGCTTTCATCGCCGCCTCGCTTATTTCCTGCCATCATATAGGAACGCGGAAAGCGGCCGATAAGGCTAGCGTTGCGCGACCAAAAAGGGAGATGGGGTTAAGTGATTGTCACACTGCAAAATGTTTTGAACGCGGAAGAGTTAGGCCGCGTGCGCGAGGCGCTGAGCGGCGCCGAATGGCGATCCGGTTCGGACACGGCGGGCTGGCATGCCAAGGCTGTGAAGTCGAACGAGCAGGCGCATGGCGCGGGCGTCGATACGGTGCGTCGGCAAGTGGCCGAAGCTGTTTCGCGTCATTCGCGCTTCCGCGCGGCGGCGCAACCAAAGCTTTTGTCCGCGATCATGTTCAGCCGTTATCGCCCCGGCATGGAATATGGCGTGCATGTCGATGATCCGCTTATGTCTGCGCCGCGCGGGCAGATGCGCACCGATCTCGCGGCGACGATCTTCCTCAGCGAACCGGATTCCTATGGTGGTGGTGGGCTTGCGATTCCGGGTACTGCGGCGGAGGGCGCGCGGCTGAAGCCCGGCGACGCCGTGCTTTATCCCGCGACGTCATTGCATCGCGTCTTGCCCGTGACGGAAGGCGAAAGACTTGCTGCGATCTTCTGGGTACAAAGCCTCGTGCGCGATGAAAATGCGCGCGAGACGCTGTTCGATCTCGACCGTGCGCGCAGGCT
>DATHQA010000317.1:0-4018 GCA_035483375.1 Rhizomicrobium sp.
GCACCCGATATCGCGCCGACGAAAGTCGCGATCCCAAAAGCGGCGCCGCAACAGACCGTTGCGCCTGTCGCGCGGCCCGATCAGCCGAGCGACACGAAGAACAATTTCGACGCGCTGCTCAATCAATTGACCGCGCCGGACAAGCCTTCGCCGTCGAAAGCGAAAAGCGGCACGCGCACGGTCGCGGGCATCGGTGCGCAAAGTGCGATGACGGCCGATCTCGTCGATGCGTTGCGCAGCCAGATCGCGCAATGCTGGAATCCGCCGACGGGCGCGCCGAATGCGCAGGATCTTGTCGTGGATTTCGATCTCATGCTGAACCAGGATGGTTCCGTCGCGCAACCGCCGCAATTGTCGGGCGCATCCGCGATTGCGGCTGCGCGCAATCCCTACACACGTGCGGCAGCGGAAGCGGCCCGGCGTGCGATCTACACTTGTGCGCCCTATAAGCTTCCGGCAGACCGTTACGGCGAGTGGCGCGAGATCGATCCGTTCCATTTCGATCCGCGTCAGATGAATCAGTAAGGAGCAAGCGATGAGAATGTTCGCGCGTGCGATTGTTGCGATGTTGGCTTTGGCGTTTGCGATACCCGCAAATGCCGCGTTGCAGGTGAACGTCGATCAGGGCGTGACGCAGCCGCTTCCCATCGCGATCCCCGATTTCAACACAGGCGCCGGCGCCGACGCGTCGATGGGCATGAACATCGCAGGCGTCGTGCGCGCCGATCTCGACCGTTCGGGCCTGTTCCGCACGCTCGATCAGAAGTCGTTCATCGACAAGATCAGCGATATCAATTCACCGCCCAATTTCGCGAATTGGCGCGTCATCAATGCGCAAGGCCTTGTCACGGGTCAGGTGCTGACACAGCCCGATGGCCGTTTGCGCGTCGATTTCAGGCTTTGGGATGTCTATGGCGAAACCCAGATGCTGGGCCTGCAATATTTCACGACGCCGGAGAATTGGCGCCGTATCGCACATATCATCGCCGACGCCATCTATCAGCGCATCACGGGCGAGAAGGGTTATTTCGACACGCGCATCGTGTTCATCTCGGAATCGGGCACGGCGATGAATCGCAAGAAGCGCCTTGCCGTCATGGATGAAGATGGGGCGAATCCCATATTCCTCACGCGCGGGGATTATCTCGTGCTGACGCCGCGCTTCAATCCGACGGCGCAGATGATCGCGTACATGTCCTACATCAACGGCAAGCCGCGCGTGTATCTGTTCGATCTCGAAACGGGAAAGCAGCAGATGCTCGGCAATTTCCCCAACATGACGTTCAGCCCGCGCTTTTCGCCGGACGGCAACAAGGTCGTCATGACGTTCGAGAAAGGCGGCAATTCGGATATCTACATGATGGATCTGCGCACGCGCGCGGTGACGCGGCTCACGACCGATCCCGCGATCGATACCTCGCCGTCCTTCTCGCCGGACGGGAACCAGATCTGTTTCGAATCCGACCGTGGCGGCAGCCAGCAGGTCTATGTGATGAACGCGGACGGCTCGAATCAGCGCCGCATCAGCTTCGGGGCAGGCAAGAACGGAACTCCGGTCTGGAGCCCGCGCGGCGACCTTATCGCGTTCACGAAGCAGGCCGGCGGGGCGCTGCGCGTGGGCGTCATGCGGCCGGACGGCTCGGGCGAGCGCATCATCTCGGACGGCTGGGAGGATGAGGGTCCGACCTGGGCGCCGAATGGCCGGGTCATCATGTTCACGCGCACGGCGCAAGGCGGGCGTGGTTCCTCGATCTACTCGGTGGACATCACGGGACGGAACGAAAGGCGCGTCTTGACGCCGGGCGGCGCGTCGGATCCGGCATGGTCACCCTTGATCCAATAGCCGATTTTTCCTAGAATCCCTGCGGTTTCTGCCCGCGTTCCATGGGTCTATTCGGGGCTATGGAACGTTATGCGTGTGTGCGCGCGTCCACCAGTTTCCGCGGTCCCTGACGCACCCAGGGCATCGCAAATCCACGGAGTGCTGATTGTCATGTTGAAATTTTCCAATGGATTCAAACTTGCGGCGGTCTCGGCAGCCCTGCTCCTGGCAGCCTGTACGACGCCTCCCAAGCCCGCGCCCGAAGCGCCTCCGCCGCCTGCTCCTCAGGCTGCGCCCGCGCCCGCGCCGGTCACAAGTTCCATCGTCCCGGGGAGCGCCGAGGACCTGAAGGTCAATGTGGGCGATACGGTCCATTTCGACTACGACAAATTCGACCTGCGCGACGAGGATAAGACCACGCTGCAGCATCAGGCTGCCTGGTTGGCCAAATACCCCGCCGTGCGCTCGACAATCGAAGGCCATGCCGACGAACGCGGCACGCGCGAATACAACCTCGCGCTCGGCGCGCGTCGTGCCAATGCCGTGAAGGAATATCTCGTGAGCCTTGGCGTTTCCGCCTCCCGGCTCGACACGATTTCCTCCGGCAAGGAAAAGCCCGTCTGCACGGATTCGAACGAGACCTGCTATGCGCAGAACCGCCGCGGCGTGACGACCGTCACAAGCGGAGCTGCCACCGGGGCTTCGTCCTAATCCCCGAGAGCCAATGCATCGGAAAGGGCGTCCTTAAGGGCGCCCTTTCTGTTTGGGGATTAATTTGGCCGAGCCGCATTTTCGGCTAGATAGTCTGGTCGTTTCTCTGAAAAGGAGAATGCGCAATGAGGAAATGGCGCGTTGGCATTGTTGTCGCGGCAGGTGTTTTGGCTGCGGTGCCGTTTGCGTTTGCACAGGACCGTGCGCAGCAGATCCAGACGGAATCTCAGCGCCTGAGCGGTGATCTTTCCGATGATAGCGGCCAATCCAAGCGCGTCGCGGGCCTGTTCGGCAAATCGGATGAGGAAATTGCCGCCGAGCAGGCCGCAACTGCCGCGCAGAAACAGCATGAAGACACACAGGATTCCCAGATCGCGACGCTGAACCAGCAGGTCTCCGATCTTCAGGCGACGGTGCGCCAGCTCACGGGCCAGAACGAACAGCTCAGTCATCGCGTCGGCGAATTCGAAGACAAAATCCAGAAGATGCAGAAGGATTTCGATTACCGCATCTGCGTGCTCGCGCAACAGCAATTGGGCGCAGGGCCTGACGATGCCGCTGCCGGCTCCGATCAAGCCGCGCCGCCGCCTGCGCCTGCTATGGATTGCGCAGCGACCCATAGCGCGCCGCCTGCGCCGCCGCCGGATTCGCAGGTCTACAATGCGGGCGGCCCTAGCACGCTTGCGCCTCCGCCCACCAACGATCCGCACCAGCAATACAATGCCGCGATGGCGCTGCTTGCGAAGGCGCAATATCCCGAGGCGAGTGCCGCGTTCCAGGCCATCGTCGATGCCAATCCCGATGGCGATCTGGCGCCGCAAGCCGTCTATTGGCTCGGCGACATAGCCTATGTGCAGAAGGATTATCAGGGTGCCGCGCGCGAGTTCGCGCTTGAGATCAAGAAATATCCGGCGAGCGACCGCGCGCCCGAGAGTATGCTGAAACTCGGCCAAACGCTCATCGCGATGGGCAAGAAGGAAGAAGGCTGCACCACGCTTGGCGCGATCAAGGAAAAATTCCCGAAAGATCCCATCGACAAGAAAGCCGTCGCCGCGCGCAAGGCTGCGTCGTGTCATTGACGGAGTGGGATTGAACGGAATCCTTCTTCCGTCATGGCCGGATTTAATCCGGCTATCCATCCAACGCGCGTCCGCGCGTCGAAAAGAGTCACCTGCGTTCGCCGACGCGAACGCGATGGATGGGCGGATCAAGTCCGCCCATGACGGTGATGGTGGCTAAGAAAGACGTATTCGCATCGAAACTCAGCGCACGTTTCGCGCAAAGCATGACCGCGCTCGATGCCCCATGGCCCGTGGCAATTGCCGTTTCGGGCGGCGGGGATTCCATGGCGCTTATGTGGCTTGCGAGCGCATGGGCGAAGAAAAAGAAATTATCGCCGCCGCATATTCTTACCGTCGATCATGGGCTTCGCGCGGAATCGAAAAACGACGCGGCATTCGTCGTCAAAGCCGCGAAAGCGTTGCA
>DATHQA010000318.1:0-4054 GCA_035483375.1 Rhizomicrobium sp.
GCTGTTGTTCCGTGCGGCGCGAAAGATCGTCGGCAGCTTGCGAGATTTCGTCGGCACCTGCGCGAATGCCGAACGCCGAAGTGCGGATCTGTTTCATCACTTCGAGCAGACGGCCGACGGCTGCGTTGAAATCCTCGCGCACTTTTTCATAGGCGTTCGGGAATACTTCATTGAGCCGGAACGAAAGATCGCCCGCGGCGAGTCGCGAAAGCCCCGCGCCAAGCGCGCGCACGACGTCGGCCTGTTCCTTCGCGATGGCAGCGCGCACTTCGTCATGCTTGCGGCGTTCGCTTTCGATGAGTTCGCGTTGCCCGACGGCATCGCGCTCGGCTTTCGCTTTATCGATGGCGGCCTGGCGAAAGACGCCGAAAGCGCGCGCGAGATCGCCGATCTCGTCGCCACGTTCGCCGCCGCGCGCGCTCGCCTGAAGATCGCCATCGGCAAGCCGCTTCATCGCAAATGTCATATCGGCGAGCGGCGATACGATCTCGCGGCGTACGATGATTGTGCCGAGCCCCGTCGCGAGCAAAAGACCCAGCAAGGACAGACCCATCATCGCGAACCGTGTTTCCGCGGCCTGCCGTTTCGCATCGCCAGCAGCCGCGGCGAAAGCGCGGACATGATCGCTGATCAGTTGATCGAAAGCGCCGTCGGCATCGTCGAACCGGCTTACGCCCGTGGAAATGAGAAGCGCTTCGGCTTCGGGCAATTTGTTGGACATGAGAAGTGTGTGATACTGCCCTTCCATCCTGTAATAGCGATGGGCGGCTTCAAGCGCGCGCTCGAATAAAACCATGTCGGTAACGCCCGCGTCGGAATCGTCGACCACAATCGGGCGCAGCGCTACCATTTTGGCATTCAGTTCGTCATTTTCGCTTTGGAATTGCGCTTGCAGCGGAGCCACTTTCGAAATGTCGTCATTCATCTGGAACACGAGTTGATGCATGCGCGTCATGTGTTCCTGTGCCGTACCGATCAGATGCAGCGCCGCCGCCTGACGATTGACGAGGTTTTGCGTGCCCGCCGCGAGATTGTCGATTTCGTACACGCCGATCACGGTTATGATCGCGTCGAGCGCGATGAAGAGACCCAATGTGCAGAAAATCTTCGTAGAGATGCGCAGACGCTTGAGAAAAGTCATCCCAAAAACTCCCACCACACGCGCAAATATTCGTTGGGTCTATTTTGCGCGGGAGGGGTTAAGGTTCAATAAACCTAAAAATTATGGAAGAACACATATAATGGAGTTCGCAGGGCGCGACCTTTCGAAGATCCGTTAAGACTGAAACACGCTATAGGACTTTCACATCGGCTCGCCGACGGACCGAGCGAAAAAAGAAGCGGCCGGCCTTTACTCTTGGCCGACCGCTTCTCTGCTCCTAGGAGGGAACGGCGGAGCCGTTCCGGACCTCTAAAATTAACGGCTGGACGCGACGGCGACCTGCTTGTTCGGATCGGCAGCAGCAGCGCCGGCCGGAACCCAGCTCGCGACCTGCGTGGTCGCCTGCGCCGCATCGTTGCTCACGACTTGCGCCGGAGCGGGCGCCTGGACTTTCGAATTCAGAGCGGGCGCAGCGGCACCGGCCGGAACCCAATCTTCGGCAAAAGCGGACTGCGCACCGGCCAGAGCCAACGCACCGACGAAAGCGGAAAGAAGAATTTTCTTGGACATTGTTGCACCCCTTGGGTCTTTGTTTCGAAGGGGAAGCTAACGCGCGCCGCTTTTAGGAACCTTCAAGGAATATGTAAAAATTTAAATCTAAATGAAGCGAGGGAAAGCGCGGGTTTATCGGGGTTATATGAGCGCAATGGTTAAAGGCACGCACATATATCCCGCGGAAATTCCGGCGTGCAAAGGTTAAATGCACAACAACGCAATCGGCACCGCATATCTAAAACGCGAAAGCCGCATCTTCCGATGCGGCTTTCCCGAAAATAATTTTTGAACGCGAAGAAATTAATCTGCGCTCGTGCTCGTGGTCGTCGTCGCCGAGCTATGATGCGTGGCGGCGATGATGCCCGCGATGACGAGGCCGGTAACGCCCGCGCCGATGAGCAGCGTCGTAGCCGTGATGCCACCGGCAACACCGGCCGTGGCCGCGCCACCCGCCGGAACGATCACAGTCGTATCGGTCGTGGCGGAAGCCGCCGCGGAAGAAGCGCTGGAGGCGTCCTGGGCAAAGGCCGCAGGGGCGCTCGCAAGCAGCAGAGACCCGACAAGGGCGGTCGAAATCAGTTTCGTCATAGAAAGCTCCCAGAACAACCAGCCTGTAGGTGAGACTTTCCTGATGCTTACGTCAAGTCACAAATTTCTTTCATCGCCAGAAAATTCAGGGAACTTAATGATTTCCTGCATTTTTGACGACAAGTGCGGCGATTTTCACGGCTGCCGCGTGAGCTTGAACGCCATCACAGGCATCTTTTCGTCGCGTTCGCAGGTGATCGCCTTATAGGTATCGACCTGGAAATCCACGCGGCGCTGGTCCGGGCTCACGACAAGCTCGACCGGTACGGCCTTGTTGGTCCAGCAGCCCGGCACCGTATCGTAATAGGTCCAGCGCACCTCGCCTGAATTGTCGACCTTACCCTGCAACAACGGCCAATTGGTCGCGAAGGGGGGGCCGAACAGCGTCCAGTCCACGCGATACCGGGTTTCCTGCACCACGGTCATCGTGGCGTCTTTGCCTGCATTTGTGACCTGGACGACGCCCGTAGTCGTGGAGCCGTCATTGAGCTTCCACTGGCCAAGGAACGTATTGAGCGTGGAGGGCTGCGATATGGCAGGCGCGGGCTGGACAGCGGCGACCTGTATCGTGGGCGCGTTTGCCGTATCCGCACCCGTTGCGACGACGGATGCCGCAGGGGACATTGCCGGCTCGCCGGTGGCGGCGGGCGCGGATGCCGGGGCATTGTCGATCGGCGCGGCGGTATCTGTGGGCGCTGCGCTTACGGCAGGTGTCGTATCGACAGGTGCCTGGGCTGGCATGGCTGCGGCAGGTGCATTAGCCTGATTGGGGCTTGCGGAAGCCGCCTGATCCGAGACCGCCTGATATGAAACAGACTGAGAATCAGCCAGCGTCGCAGTGCTGAACACCGCAAACACGGCGCAAGACAACATCATGCCCGAACGGTTCATAGTCATCTTCCCTTTAAGCCAGACCGCTCGGCCCCACGCCCTCGGTCTCTTTGTTTGCCCGCCTGAAGACGGTGCTTTTCGCCATTCCTAGCGAAAATTTCTTTATGGGTGGTGTATCGGAAATAAGGTCCACCGAACTCGTTTCCATTACGAAACGGAAAGGGTCACGCGGCAGACGTGAAAATAAAGCACAATATAATCAACGACTTCATATCATTAACGATGTTCGGATACAGCCTTGGCGCGGGTTTCTTGCCCGCAACGGAACCCTTTTGTGAATTATTCGTTTGTTCCAAATAGCGGGTCGCTTTTCTCTCGGAACTTTGTTAAGGAAAAGGCTTCGTAGTCGCCTTACTTCTTGACGGGCGGGGTTTTGCCGACCTGCAAAAGACAGTCCTGGCATTGAAAAATGGGGTTAAGACCGTGAACACATTATCTTCGAACAGGTTTCGGCTGGTTTCGCTGATGCCGATGGCGCTGGTGGCACTCGCCGGTTGCTCCACGACACATGAGGAGTCCGATTCCGAGGCGATCAAGCGTGCGGGCACGGTCGTCACCGAAACGCATCCGGCTTACATCGCGCTGGCCAAGGGCGAATACACCCAGTCCCGCGACGGCTTCGCCGACGATTACACCAGATATCCCAACGATCCTTACGTTCAACTCGATCTGGGCCTTTCCTATCAGATGCTGGGCCGTATGGATTTGGCTGAACCCCTTTATCGTCAGGCGATTGCCGGTGGTGGAGAGATCACGCCAGCCGTCACGACGACCAAGCAATCGCTTGGCCTCAATATCGCGACGATCGCGTGCGACAATCTCAAGGCCGGCTTGAAGGATCCGAATGCTTGCGGTCCGAAGCCCCCGCCGCCGCCGCCGCCCCCGCCGCCTCCCCCGCCGGTGAAGACGTTCATCGTC
>DATHQA010000319.1:0-9008 GCA_035483375.1 Rhizomicrobium sp.
GCTAAGTCCCCGAAAAAGCGCATGTGACGCTTCGGCTCCCCGCCGGGCCGATTTGCCCGCGCGCGCAAAGCGATGTTAAGGCCATCCCATGAGCAAACATCCCCAAATCCGATTGAAGCCGCGTGAAGGCCGCCGTGTCCGCGGCGGAAGCCCCTGGGCATTCTCCAATGAGATCGAAATGTCCAATGCGGCCAAGGCGCTGGAGCCCGGCGCGCTCGTGAATCTCGCCGCTGAAGATGGCCGCGTGCTAGGCACAGGCTATTTCAATGTCAAAAGCCTCATTGCGGTGCGGCTCCTGTCGCACGAAGCGGGCGCTGAGATCGGCCAGGGCTTTCTCGCCGGCCGTCTTGCGCGCGCGCTTTCGTTGCGCGAGGCGTTTTATGCGCGGCCTTTCTATCGGCTCGTGCATGCGGAAGGCGACGGGCTCCCAGGCCTCACGATAGACCGCTTCGGCGATACGCTTGTGTTGCAGATCACGACGGCGGGCATGGAAACATTGCTGGAGCCGTTGCTCGCGGCGATTGACGAAGTGCTTTCGCCCGCAAATGTGATCCTGCGCAACGATACGCCTGTGCGCGCACTCGAAGGTCTGGAGAATGATGTGCGCGCTGCGAAAGGCGAAATCCCCTCGCGCATTACGGTCGAGGAAAACGGCGCGCGTTATTTCGCCGATCTCGGCGGCGGCCAGAAGACAGGCTGGTATTACGATCAGCGCGACAATCGCGCGTTCGTGGCCGCGCTCGCGAAAGACAAAAGTGTGCTCGATGTCTATTGCTATACGGGCGGTTTCGGCGTGCTTGCGGCGAAAGCGGGCGCACGCGAAATGGCGGCTATCGATTCTTCGCAAAACGCGCTCACGCTTGCGAGCGAAGCGTCATCGGCCAATGGCGTCGAAGCACGCGCGAAATTCATCAAGGCCGAGGCGTTCGAGGAATTGGAGCGGCTTGCCGCCGCCAACGAGAAATTCGATATCGTCATTTGCGATCCGCCGCCTTTCGCGAAATCGCGCAAGGACGTGGAGGCGGCTGCGCGCGCTTATCGCAAGCTCGCGCGGCAAGGTGCGTCCGTCACGGCGAAGAATGGATTTCTGCTGCTCGCGTCATGTTCGTACAACATGCCGCTCGATCGTTTCGCATCGGAATGCGCCATCGGTATCGCGCGCACCGGCCGCAGTGCGTCGCTTATCCGGCAGGCAGGTGCGTCACCCGATCATCCCGCGCATCCGCATCTGCCGGAAACGGCGTATTTGAAATCGCTGGTGTATGCGTTGGATTGAACAAAAGCTCTAACGCCCAATCCACTGTGTCATGGTCCGACAGAGTGCGGGCCATGACACAGTGGGGTTTCAAATCGTCGTTTGCGTACCCAACTCGACAACGCGGTTCGGTGGCAAATGATAGAATCGCGCCGGTGACAGCGCGTTCGCCGCAAGCTTGATGTAAAGCCATGTGCGCCAGCGTCCCAGTGCGGGATGCTCGGCAGGCACCAATGTTTCGTGACCGATGAAGAATGTTGTCGTCTCGACATCGATGACGAGGCCGAAGGGCCGCGCGCATTCGAGCGATTTGGGCACGTCGGGCGTTTCGAAGAAGCCATGATGAATCTGAACTGCGAAAAATCCTTTGCCGAGCTTGGTGACTTCGAGCCGCTTCTCCGGCGGCACGAGCGGCGTATCTTTGACCTCCACATGCACGAGCACGACGCGCTCATGCAGCACGCGGTTGTGCTTGAGATTGTGCAGCAGTGCGGTCGGCACCGAATCATTGCGCGCGGACAGGAACACGGCAGTTCCGGCCACGCGCATCGGCGTCTTGTCGGCGCGCTCCATGAACAGCGAAAGCGGCATGGATTCGTTGCGGATATTCTCCAGATGAAGCCGCCGTCCATGCCGCCATGTTTCCATTGCGAAGAACACGAAGGCCGCGATCGCGAGCGGCAGCCAGCCGCCTTCCACGACCTTCAGCGTGTTGGACGAAAGGAAAGCGAGATCGATGATCGCGAGCGCGCCGAAAATGATGCTCGCGCGCGGCACGCCCCACTTCCATTGCCGTGCTGCGACGATGGAAGCGTTGAACGTATCGATGAGCATGACGCCCGACACCGCGATGCCGTAAGCCGATGCGAGCGCCGCAGAGCTTTTGAAGATGAGCACGATGAGCACGACGCCGATGAGAAGCACCGTGTTCACGCCGGGCACATAGATCTGTCCGTAATCGGTGGCCGACGTGTGGCGCACTTCCATGCGTGGCAAAAGTCCGAGTTGAACCGCTTGCTGCGTGATCGAGAACACGCCGGAGATCACAGCCTGCGATGCGATGACGGTCGCACACGCCGCAAGCAGCACGAGCGGGAAATGCGCCCAGCTTGGCGCGATGGCGTAGAAGGAAATGTCCACGAGCTTCGGATGCGCGAGCAACGCCGCGCCCTGTCCGAAATAATCGAGCAGCAGCGCGGGCAGCGCGATGAAGAGCCATGCCGATTGAATGGGCTTGCGGCCGAAATGGCCCATATCGGCATAAAGTGCTTCGCAGCCCGTGACGGCGAGCACGACGGAGCCGAGCGCCACGAACGCCGTCCATGGCGCGTGCACGAACAGCGAAAGCCCGTACAGCGGATTGATCGCGACGAGGATGTAGGGTCGCGTAATGATCGAGAGAAAGCCGAGAATACCCAGCGTCAGAAACCAGATCGCCATGACGGGTCCGAACAATCGGCCGATCTTCGCCGTGCCTCTGCTTTGTATGAGGAACAGACCAACGAGAATCGCAAGCGTGATCGGAATGACGAGCGGTTCGAGTGCCTGACGCCCGACGCTCAAGCCTTCGACGGCCGAGAGCACGGAGATCGCGGGCGTCAACATGCCGTCGCCATAGAACAGTGCAAGGCCGATGATCGCGGCCGTGCCTATGGCGGTTTTGTAGCGTGCGCCGAGTCCTGGCGAACGATGCGCAAGGGTCGCGAGCGCGAGCGTACCGCCTTCGCCATTGTTGTCGGCGCGCATGATGAGGATAACGTATTTCAACGTCACCACGAAAATGAGCGACCAGAAGATGAGCGACAGCGTGCCCATGATCGCCACATGCAGCGGCAGGGCATGCATCGTGGATTCCACCGATTGGCGGAACGCGTAGATCGGGCTTGTGCCGATATCGCCGAACACGACGCCAAGCGCGCCGAGCATGAGGGCCGCGCGCCGTCCGGTTTTCCCATCGCTGACATGCGCGTGGCCGATGACGGGGTGCTCGGCAAGGCCGTGGGCGGCCGCCAAGGGATCATTGGACGTGGGAGGCGTGTCGATCTTGTTCACGGGTAAACGCAGCCAGTGCTCATGGCATATGAACGAAGTGTCCCGAAGCCGAAGCAGTTTCCGGCGCGGGCGGGACCATATTCCCCCGCGTGAGTCGTCTCAAGCGTCTCGGGAGCGCAGTCCCGCGAAGTGCCCGGCGTGCTTTGCGCGCCTACCTTTAAAAAGGGCGCAACGCGCCCGAGCGGCTCGCTCCAGACTGCACGACCATCAAAAATCAGTCTGCTTCCGCGAGACGCAGGTCTTTGGGCGTCTTGCCGGGACCGATGAAGCCCTGGACGAGGTAGGTCTGGCGGCCCCAGGCGGCGGAGCGCTGGTTATAGACGCGGACCTCGCTCCAATTGTTCTCCGGGCTCACATCGACGACCGGATCGCCGAGGTAAACCGCGCCGTCATTGAGCCAGTTGGAATGATCGACCCTTATTTCGCGGGGGGAAATGATCTCGCGGACCACGGCCAGATGCGCGCGGTGCGCGCCCGCATAGCCGGTCAGGACAAGGACGGAACCCTGCTTTGGATCGGTGCCGCGGGCGAATTTGCCTGCGGCTTCGTCCCACCAGTCCGAAGCATCGCCGCGCAGCGAAATGCCGGAATGGGCGCGGGCAAATTCCACGCATTCCATGGGATGGGAGGGTGTTTTGATTTCCCCGCCTGCCGTCACGGGACCGGTGAGATCGGCGCTGTACTGGGTGCTGGCGCAGCCGCCCAGCCCCAGAAAAAGAACGGCCGCCGCAGCGAACCGAAGTTGAGACCCCACCATCAAAAAGCCCCTTCTTGCCGCTCAAGCTGCGGCGGCCGTGAGTGGGAACCTTACAGAAGAGGTTTCAAAGCCCCGTTAGGGCGTTATCTTGGATTTGAACTATTAAAATTTGAATCAATTTCTTCGAAGGTCGCGCAGCCGACGCTGCGCTCCCGCTATTCGCGCCGTATCACATCCCGGGCAGGCACCGCACCGGAGCCGGAAAAGCCCATGGCGCCTATGGAAACGAGGCCCGCAACGGCAAAAACGAAGAACGGGGCGCTCCACGCCTGTTCGGTGAAAGCGAAGACGGGAAGCACAAGCCCCGCCACCAGTTCCGGCCCACCGCGCCATCCGCCCGGCACATGCAGCGAACCGGCCTTCGGCGTGCGCACGAACACCATGCGCGAACTAAAGAACGCCTCGAAGGTCGCGCGCGTATTGGAGAGGATAAGTCCGCTCGGAAAGACGAGCGCGAGCAACAGCGAACGTCCCAGGAGCGGCGCCTGTTCGCGGCCCAGGAACTTCTGGCCGAGATAGAGATAGCTCGTGCTGCAAAGAAGGCCGAGGGCCGTGACGGAAAGGCCAAGCTCCGCGACCGAACGCAGATACACAACGCCCATCGCCATGAGCATCAGGCTGATCGCAGCACTTGCCGCTGCGAGCGCGTAGAACGCGAATTGGCAGATTTGCGTCGTGACGACGGCCTTCTTCCACAGTGGCAGATTGGAACGCCAGATTTCGGGAATCAGTTTGCGCGCGACCTGCGCATGGCCTTTGGTCCAGCGCGCCTGTTGCGCACGCCAGGCCGCCGCCGTCTCCGGCAATTCGCCGGGCACTTCGACATCGGAAAGCAACGCCGCACGCCAGCCCTTGAGCGCACAGCGAATCGAAAGATCGAGATCTTCCGTCAGCGTGTCGCCCGTCCAGCCGCCGCCATTGTCGATCGCGAGCCTACGCCAGACGCCCGCAGAACCATTGAACGAAATGGGCAGGCCCGCGCGCACGCGTGCTTCCTGTTCGACCGCGAAATGACTGTCGAGCAGCAAGCCTTGCGCGCTTGTCAGCCAATTGCGGTTGCGATTGGCGTGACCCCAACGCGCCTGCACGAAGGAAAGTCCGGGATCGGAAACAAGTGCGGGCACCGTGCGGCGCAGGAAATCGCGCGGCGGCACAAAGTCCGCATCGAAGATCGCAACATAAGGTGCATCGGAATGCAAAAGACCGAATGCAAGATTGCCCGCCTTGAATCCTTCGCGCGAACCTCTGCGCAAGATGCTGAACGAAACGCCATCGGGCACTTGCGCACGAACGGCTGCGACAAGCGCTTCGTGATTTTCTGCGCGTCCATCATCGAGCAATTGGATCTCGAGACGATCACGCGGCCAATCGAGTTGGGCGGCCGCGGCGGCAACGCGCACGGCAAACGCGCCTTCATCGCAAACCGGCAATTGCACAAGCACGCGCGGCAGAGCCTTGTCCGGCAGCGCGGGCATGCGCACGCGCGGCTGCGGCACGAAAAGCCGAATCACGCCCAAGGCGGCAAGCTGCACCGACAACAGGGCCAGCATGACAAGCACACCTGCCAGCACACTTTGAAGGCTTACCGAGAGACCGTACATGGCGGACGTCGGACCCCCACGGTTTCCGATGTTTGCCGCCGCGAAGCCGGCGGACTGTTAAAACTTGGACCGTGCTGGGAACGCACGGCCCGCCAGGAACGGCTCAGGGAATTTGATGCGGCGCGGCATCTTTCGCAAGGGGCAATCCGCCCCGGATTCCCGCCTTTTATGCGGTCTGTGCGTGCTATGCACCACCTAATCTTGAATTGTGCCCCTTTGGGCGGCACCTTCGAAGCGAGATTTTGAGCAGATGAGCATGCGAAGCGACATTGTGGCCGCAGTCTTGGCGGTGCTGTTTTTGGGCCTGTTGTTTGCGGTAGACTGCTATTACCCGCATCCAAGCCCGCTCGGCGGCATCGAAGCCGCCGCCGCAAAGGTCGCGCCGGGCTTTGTGGGCGAGGAGCGCATCGGGGCCTGGGATCTCATTTGCGCGAAGGCAGCGCCTCAGGCTTCGGGGGCAGTGGCGCTTGGCCGCTGCCGCGTGAATTTCCAATTGCGGCCCAAAGCCAACCCTCAAAAGGTCATTATGGGGATGAATTTCCGGCTTGTCGGCCCGTCCCAGCGGCTGACCCTGCTGCTGCGCGTGCCGCCTCTGGTTCACAAGGACGACCAGCTCGTCGTGGGCTTCGGACGCGGCGCGCTTAAAGTGCCGGTAATGAATTGCGAGCAAAATCAATGCCTTGCTGGTGGCGGGCTTGAGGATGAGGCGCTGACAAGGTTGTTCGGCGGAGCGCGGGGGGCCGTGGTCTTTCCAGCCGATGCGAACGGCAAGCGGCAATCGCTGCCGTTCCCACTGGCCGGCATCGGGAAGTCGGTGGAGGCGCTGCGCCGGGCCGAATCAGAGTCCGCACCCTAAAGTTCCATGGGCGGATTTGCTGTGGCCTGCGAGACACCACACGCACAAGAGATAAAGAAAGTGAGTTCAACTGCTTGCGGGCCGCGGCGGTTGATGGGAAAAATGCAAAGCCAGCGAGTGGAGCGGCATAGCGCCGCTTATTGCAAAACGGATGGGGGCCGGATGCGCGCTTACGAGCTGCGTCCGTCGGTCAAGTCGAGCCTGATGATCGGGGCCGCGGGCGCCGCGGTGACGTTTGGCTCCGCGACTGCATTCGGCGACGATGCGGCGAAGCCGCCTCCTTCGATCAACAAATATCTTCCGTATGTGCAAGTGGGCGGAACGTCCGGCGATTCGATGTCGACGGGCGGCGTCACCATGTTCATTCCGGCATGGCAGGCGTTCAACCAATTGCTCTATGTCAAACTCGGCGGAAACGATTCCGGCGATGACGGAAATTTTGGATCGATCGGTTTAGGCTATCGTCAGAAGATCGCGCCGACATGGATTGTCGGTGCGTTCGGCGCGTTCGATCACACGCATACGGAACTCGGAAACGATTTCAGTCAATTCGTGTTCGGCGGCGAATTGCTCAATCCCAATTGGGAATTCCACGGCAACGCCTACATCGCGACCAATCTCGACAAGATCGATCTCATCAAGAACAGCGCGAAGGTCGAGATCGACGGCAATGACATCGCGATCGTGCGCGAAACCGAAGCGCCTTATTCCGGCTTCGATGGTTCGGGCGGTTATCGCGTGTTCAAGACGCCCGGCACCGATGGGCGGCTTTACGCGGGCGGTTTCTACTTCAAGCCGAGCGATCAATTCGACACGAAGGCGATTGCAGGTCCGAAAGCCGGATTCGAATTCAATGTTTATGACCTCGATTTCCTGGGCCCCCAATCGCGTTTGCAGATTCAGGGCGAAGGCCGCCGCGATGATGTGCGCAAGGATAGCGGATATATCGGCATCAATCTGCGCGTGCCGCTCGATATCGGATTGGGCGGTCAGGGCGCACAGGTACTCGACGAACTCGACCGCCGCATGGTCGACGATCCGCAAACGACCGGCAATGTCCTGACGCATCCCGAATTCAACAAGCCTGAACCTGTCGTCATCTACGGCACGGCGGGTGGGCGCACACAGCCCACGAACACGATCTTCTATGTCGACAACACGACAGGCCGCGGCACCTATCCCAATCCGACGACGTTCGAAGATGCAACGACGCGCGGCGGCAAGAACGCGCTCATCGTCATCACGACGGAACAGGGCGATGTTTCGGGCGTCGGCAATCTTGCAGATGGCGATATGGTGATCGGCGCAGGCACGACGCTGACGATCAAGGGGTCTGAAACCGGATATAAATTCACGCATACATTCGCGCCGGGCGAGCACGATGCGGTGTTGAACGTGAGCGCTGGTCATACCGCGATCACGCTCGCTTCGAACAACGCGCTTTACAATTTCGCGATCCATGGCTCGTTCGATACCGCCATCGCGGGCGACAATATCGGCACTGCGACGATCAAGAACGTCACGATCCAGGGCGACGGCTCCGCGGGCCAAAAAGGCATTGCATTCACGCAGGACGGCAGCACGCCGCTCGATCTGCTCATGACGGATTCGTCGGTGAGCGGCACGGGCTCCGACGGCATTTCGTTCACGACGCATCTCGACGGCGCGCAGACGCTCAACGAGAAGATCGAGTTCGACAATGTGAGCGTGTCGAATGTCGGCGGCAACGGCATCACATTTTCGACCGAAGCGTCGGGCGGCGCGAATATCACGCAGAACATCGCGCTCAACAATGTGAGTGTGTCTGGTGCGGGCGATATCGGTATCGGCATTGCGGGTTTCGCCAAAGGCGAGGGCTCGCAACTCACGCAGACCGCGATGATCACCGATGCCAATGTTTCCGATGTCACGGGTACGGGCATCGCGATCTATGGCTACACGTCCGGCGGCGGAACGCTGACGCAGACTGCCAGCATCGATCCGACGACAGTGAACAATAGCGGCTATGCGCTCGGCATTGGCGCTTATGCCTATGGCGGCACGCTCAACCAGACCGTCACTGTCGATACGCTGAGCGGCAGCGGCGACAATAATGGTGTTGAGATCTATGCCTATGCGGGCGGCGGCGCGACGCTCAACCAGACCGCCATGCTTTCCAATATTGGTTTTGATGCAGTCGGCCATGACGGCGTGCGTATCTTCGCGCATTCCTATAATGGCGCGTACATCAATCAGGGCGTGGAGTTCGACGGGCTCACGCTCAATGGCGCGGGCCTGTACGATCTCGCGGTCGAGGCTTATGCCGATGGCGGGCGCATCAAGCAGACCGCGCTATTCAACAACCTCACGATCAATGGCTCCGCACAAACGGCCGTCGATATTTTCGCCGAAGCGGGCAATGGCGGCGAAAGCTTTGCGCGGCCGCATTTCAATGGCGGCGAGGGTGGCGAAAGCGGCGGCGGCGAAGGCGGCTATTACGCGCTGATC
>DATHQA010000320.1:0-6053 GCA_035483375.1 Rhizomicrobium sp.
GAAAGCGGGCGTCCAATCTTTCGTCGTGGCGATTGCTGCGTTCGCGATTTTCTGGTCCGGCGAACATCTCGCGCGCGGCGTTATCGGCTTCTTCATGGGCGGCACGATGTTCGCGTGCTGGCAGGCTTTGCGTGGGTCTGCGCGCGAGGCGCTTGTCGCGCGGATCCTAGGCATCGTTGTGATTGCCGGTTGGGTTGTTCTCGCCGTGATGCTTTATGACAATTCGCCTTTGCTTGCGGGAACGGAAACCAATCTTCTTTTCCTCACCGCATTCGATTATGTGCTATGCCCGTTGACGATCCTTGCGCTAGCGTTGCGCGAACGTGTGAGTGGCCGTTCCTATAAATGGCTCGGATTCCTAGGCGACATCAGCTACTCGACCTATCTCATCCATTTCCCGATGCAGCTTGCGCTCGCATTGATCGCGGCGCGGCTCGCACTGACGCCGGATTTCTTTATGCAAGGCTGGGTGATGATCGCGTTCTATGCCGTGCTCATCACGCTTGGCGCCACAAGCTATCGCTATTTCGAACGGCCGATGCAACACTGGATCAGGCGGCGGCGTTCCGAGGCCGTCGTCGCCGTTGTCGATTAGGTTCGCTTGCGGACGCGCAGATGCGCGGTCGCCTGCGCCACAATTGTTCCATCCGCATCACTCAATTCGCCGCGCGTGACCGCGCTGCGTTCGTCGCGCGAAACGATCCAGGCTTTCGCGAACAATTCGGCGATGGGCGCAGGCTTCAGGAAATCGGTTTCAAGACGCGCCGTCACCGATGTCAGTTCCGGCGGCAATTTCAGGATAAGCACGGCAGACGTTGCCGAATCGAGCATCGCCGCGACAAGGCCGCCTTGCACCGAACCGTGACGGTTGGCGAATTCGGGTTTCGCCAGAAAGCGCACATGGATCGTGCCGTCCGCATCGGTGCGAAGAATCTCGCGGCCAAGCAGAAGTGCTACCGGCGGCGTGATCGTGTGATGCGGCGGTTTTTCTGCGCTCACTTCCCGTTCAGCACATCGACGAGCGTGGTGCCGAGCGCGGCAGGGTTCGGCGAGACGCGGATACCGGCGGCTTTCATCGCCTCGATCTTGGAATCCGCACCGCCCTTGCCGCCCGAGATGATAGCGCCTGCATGGCCCATGCGGCGGCCCGGCGGCGCGGTGACGCCAGCAATGAATCCGACCATGGGCTTTTTCACTTTGGAATGGCGGATGAAATCGGCTGCGTCTTCTTCCGCCGTACCGCCGATCTCGCCGATCATGATGATCGAATGCGTTTCGGGATCGGCCAGGAACATCTCAAGCACTTCGATATGCTCGGTGCCTTTTACGGGATCGCCGCCGATACCGACACAAGACGATTGGCCAAGGCCCACAGCGGTGGTCTGCGCAACGGCTTCGTAAGTGAGTGTGCCCGAACGCGAAACGATGCCCACCTGACCACGCTTATGGATATGGCCGGGCATGATGCCGATCTTGCATTCGCCGGGCGTGATGACGCCGGGGCAATTGGGTCCGATGAGCCGCGTTTTCGATCCGCACAGCGCGCGCTTCACCTTCACCATGTCGAGCACGGGAATGCCTTCGGTGATGCAGACGGCAAGTTCGATTTCGGCGTCGATCGCTTCAAGGATCGCGTCGGCCGCGAATGGCGGCGGCACGTAGATCGCGGTCGCCGTTGCGCCCGTTGCTTCCTTCGCCTCGCGCACCGTGTCGAACACGGGCAGACCCAGATGCACCGTGCCGCCTTTGCCGGGCGACGTGCCGCCCACCATTTTCGTGCCGTAAGCAATCGCCTGTTCGGAATGGAACGTGCCCTGATTGCCCGTGAAGCCCTGACAGATGACTTTGGTGTTCTTGTCGACGAGGATGGACATTATTTCGAACCCTTCACGGCCTTGACGATTTTTTGCGCAGCATCGGCGAGGTCGGAGCCCGACACGATGGGAAGGCCCGATTTGGCAAGAATTTCCTTGCCTTTCTCGACGTTCGTGCCTTCAAGCCGCACGACCAATGGCACGCTCAGCGAAATCTCGCGCGCGGCGGCGACAATGCCTTCCGCGATGATGTCGCATTTCATGATGCCGCCGAAGATATTGACCAGAATGCCTTTCACGTTCGGATCGGAGACGATGATCTTGAACGCGGCCGTCACCTTCTCTTTGCTCGCGCCGCCGCCGACATCGAGGAAGTTCGCAGGTTCCTCGCCATAGAGCTTGATGATATCCATCGTCGCCATGGCAAGGCCTGCGCCATTCACCATGCAGCCGATGGACCCGTCGAGCTTGATATAGGAGAGATCATATTTCGACGCTTCGACCTCCATGGGGTCTTCTTCGTCGAGATCGCGTAAGCCCAGAACATCCTTGTGGCGGTAAAGCGAATTGTCGTCGAAATTGATCTTCGCATCGAGACAGATGACGTGGCCATCTTTTGTGACGACCAGTGGATTGATCTCGAGAAGGCTCATATCCTTCGCGAGGAACGCTTCGTAGAGGCTTTTGATAATCGCGCCGCACTGCTTGGCCTGATCGCCTTTCAGCTTCAGCGCAGTTGCGATCTCATTGCCGATAAAGGGGGAATAGCCTGCCGCCGGTTCAACCTGGAAAGTGTGGATGCGCTCGGGCGTTTTGTGCGCCACTTCCTCGATGTCCATGCCGCCTTCGGTGGAGGCGATGAACGCCACGCGGCTCGTCGCGCGGTCGACCAGCGCAGACAGATAAAGTTCGCGCTCAATGGCCGAACCGTCTTCGATATAAAGCCTGCGCACGACACGGCCATGCGGGCCCGTCTGATGCGTGACAAGCGTCATGCCCAGCATGCGCTCGGCTTCCTTTTTCACATCGTCGAGCGATTTGACGACCTTCACGCCGCCGCCCTTGCCGCGCCCGCCGGCATGGATCTGCGCCTTCACGACCCAGACGGGGCCGGGCAATTCCTTTGCAGCGGCAACCGCTTCTTCGACTGTGAACGCTGCTTTGCCGCGCGGTACGGGAACGCCAAAGCCGCGAAGAACCTCTTTGGCCTGATATTCATGGATGTTCATGGATGGTCCAGCTTATGGTGGAACGGCGCGCACCATATCAGCGGACTTCCGCCGTGCAAGCGCGGAAAAGCGAAGGATCAGGCCTGTAGTGGGGCCGCTTCGCCCAACTCTCCCAGCCTGTTCTCCGGCGCAGCGACTGAAGGGCGCAGCCGCGCCCGCAGCGGAATCACGATGGCTGCACAAATGAAGGCCAGCGCCGCGCCGCCCAGTCCATCGGACAAATGATGGCCGCCCTCTATCGGCGTCGATAGCATGACCAGCGTGTTCAATATCAGTATCGGCCAGAACAACCGTCTCATGCCGCGGAACGCGACAACCATGGCGCCGCAAAGCGCCACATGATAGGACGGAAACGCGACCAACCCATGGACATCGCGCAGGCTTAGCCGTTTCAGTGCGCCGTCGCGCAGATCGTAGAAGGTCTGTTTATAGGCCAGATCCACGACCGGGGGGTTATGGCCGAAGAATGCTGAGTTGGGATGGTAATAGGCAAGCGCGCCCGCTGAGGGCAGAACCCCTGAAATCACCACACACAAAATGGCCGACATCATCACGATCAAAACCAATTCGCTGGAACGATCTGCGTGTCCCAGCACCGGCAGCAGGACCACCGCCAGTGCGATCTGGAACAATGTCGATTGATATATCACCGCAGCAGGCAGGTTTATCCAGCTATGCGCGAGGCCATAGCTGACATATTGAGGCCAATGGAAACCCAGCAACGCGTCGGCGTGCACTAACGTCTTGTCGATCAGCGGCAGATTCAGCGTGGCGATCAGATAACTGAACATCGCCGCCGCCGCCGAAAAGGCGATCAGGAAAGATGTTTCGGTCGCCATCGTGGCCAGACGCATATCGGAGCGGTACTGACGATAGAAATGGCCCAATGCCGCTGTCGCAATGGTAACAACGATGCCCATGATCAGACTGGTGGCGTCGAAAGAGAAACCGCCAAGCACGATCCACACGGCATCGATAGCGACAAGCGCTGCGACAATCAGGATTTTAAGTTTGTGTTCAGTCATAGCCCCACATCACCATCAAATGCGGCGGTTGGCGGGATTGTGGCGCAGTCGGCTTAAAGAAGCGTATAGCTGAGCCTCCGTCTTGACGGAACTCTTGACCACTGCCGCCGTTTAGGCTGAACGACAGGTTTGGAGCGCCTGACATTTCCAGGAGGTCTGAATGGGTTTGAATCGTTATTTCCCGAAATTTCTGCTTGCGGCTGCTGTTGCGGGCGCCGTAGCGCTGCCTTTTGTGGCGACGTCCGCGGATGCTCAGGTCGGCATTTCGATCGGTATCAATGCGGGCCCGCGCGTTGCGCCCCCACCGCCCCGTTGGGAACGCCGTCCAGCGCGGCCTTGGGCTGACGGCGTCTGGGTTGACGGGCGTTGGGACTGGGTCGGCGCCCGTTGGGCTTGGAGGGGCGGGCACTGGGATCACCCGCCGCATCCGGGTGCCCTCTGGCATCGCGGCGTGTGGGCTAACCGTGGCGGTCACTACGTCTGGACCGAAGGCCACTGGTAAGAGTTGAAAACGAAAAACCCCGCTCGGTCATCCCGGGCGGGGTTTTTCTGTTTAATGGTCGCGCGGTCTGGCGCGAAGCGCTTCACACTTCGCGGAACTGACGCTCCCTAATACCCGCTATCCGTCTCGCCAACGCCGCCTTCAAGCGACATACCGGAGACATCTTGCGCACTGGCTGCGGCCTCACGAGCCGGTGCCACGCAAACCTGTGCGCGATAGGCGAAGAACATATCGCCCGAACCCCATTTGCGCAGATTCGTGCGCTCGGTGCAGTCCTTCACGGGATGGGCGGGCGCACATTTGAGCATGCCGTTGCGGAAATGGACGAGCGCGTCGCCGGGGGCGCAATCAAGCGCGTCGCCATGTTCGTATGTGCCCGCCATGCCGTGATCGGATTGCAGAACATCGCCCACCATCGCTTTGAGATGCGAACCCGCGATGCAACGCGCGATCTCGCCTTCATAGGAGGAATCGATCCATGTCTCCGGCACCATGTGCGAAGCGGGGAATTCGCGGCCGCCCGAATCCACGCACACCGCATGGATCGCCTTGACGACGCTTGCTTCCTGCATTTCGCAAGGCGTGGTGACGCTCATCGCTTGCATCTCGCCGCCGACATTGTTGCGCGTCTGGATCGAGACATAGGAGCCGCCGCCATAGGAGGCCGAACTGGCGCTCGCCTGCGCATTGGCCTGCGCTTCGGCAAAGGCCGAGGCTTCGGCTTCGGAACTGCCGCCTTTGTTGATGATGATCGTCTTGTTGATGTTGATGTTCTTCGAGTTGTTGATGTTCTTCGTGATGTCGATGTTCTTGTTGATGTCAATGTTCTTGTTGATGTTGATGTTGTTATTGATGTTGATGTTCTTGTTGATCGTGACAGGCTTATAGATATTGATCGCCTTATAGATATTCACGGGCTTGTAGATATTGATGGGCTTATAGATGTTGATCGACTTGTCGATCGTGATCGGGTGATAGCAGACATGGCCGCCCATGCCTCCGCCTTGACCGCCGCCATAGCCGCCTGCATTCGCGGCGCTGTAGGGCAGGGAAAGGGCCGTGCTCAGCGCTACGGCTGCGGCGATGATATAGGGCTTCAGCGACATGCCACGCTCCTTGATGCCGCCACTCTATGCGAGAACCCTTCCCGCGGGCGGAAAAGCTAAACAAAGCCTTAACGGCTCGCCGCAACGCTTCATGTTCCGTGCCATGCTTTGCATGCGTTAACCCTGGAAAGCTGTTTCAAAATGGAACATATGAATGCGGTCGCATTGGGTATCGCCATGTTCCGCGCTCCGATCTCGAACAGGACAATTGTCCGGCGCTGTCACACATGGTTCGCAATTTCGAAACAGCTTCGCGGCTTCGCGCGCAATGTGTGCAGCCCTTCCGCTAACCGGATTTCACGAGCGTAGGCGCGCACGAAATAACAAAACCAAATCCGAATTCGCGCATGTGGATAACTCCGCATGCGGTACTGGCA
>DATHQA010000321.1:0-3284 GCA_035483375.1 Rhizomicrobium sp.
CGGATCATCCGCATGCATCCCGACTAGGGCGGCGAAAGCGGGCATTGCCGCGATATCGCCGGCCGCGAGCTTGGCAAACGCCTGAGAATATTGGAGAGTAGCCGGTGTCGCAAATGCCTCCGGGTTCAATGGTTCATAGGCGCGTAGTGGTTCACTGCGCCCGCGCAAGATGAGATCGCCGACTGGACGTCCCTGAAAGTTTTCAGCGCGATCGGCGATGGCGGCGCTGACGCAAATGCGGGTTCCCAAAAACTTGTTGGCAGTTTCAAGCCGCGACGCCGTATTGATGGTATCGCCGTGCGCGGTGTAGTCGAAAAAGCGGCTGCCGCCGAAATTGCCGACCCGCACAGGACCGGCATGCACGCCGATGCGGGTGTTACCAAAATTCACGCCCTTAACTTTCCATCGCCCTCGAAACCCGGAGGCCCAGGCGTCGAGGTCATGCGCGCAGGCGATTGCGCGCGTTGCGTAGTCCGGCTGGTCTCCTGGGGCGTTAAAGAGAATGTGAATTCCATCGCCCATGACCTTGGCAACTGTACCTTCGTGCGCAAAGACGATTTCGGTCATTCCGGTCATATATTCGTTGAGCAGCGTACTCAACACCTCGGGCGCGGTGCCTTCCACCATGGAGGTGAAACTGGTTATGTCCGTGAACATGGCCGCGACCTCGCGGCGGTGCACCTCCACGCCGTAACCCTCGACGTCGGCAGCAAGCCGGCTTGCGAGTTGTGGCGAAAAATATCGAGACAATGAGGCATGCGCGCGTTCGGCCTGGGTTTGGCGCCGGCGATACTCGCCCATCATCTCGACGTGACGGCGGGTCTTTTCGATGGTCATTTCAAGATCAGCGAAATCGATTGGCTTTGTCAGAAAGTCAAAGGCGCCGCGATTCATGGCGGTGCGGATATTGCTCATATCCCCGTAGGCGGAAACGATGATCGTCGATTTCTTGTCATCCGCCTCTTGGAGCTTCTGCAGGAGCGACAGTCCATCCATTCTCGGCATGTTGATGTCCAACACTATTAGGTCGACATGCGGGTTCTGTTCGAGTGACTGCAGCGCCTCAATGCCGTCATGGGCAAACATGAACGTCACGGCGCCGTCGCGGATCTGCCTGCGGAATTTCTGCAGAACCAGCGCCTCAAGATCGGGCTCGTCGTCGACAACGAGGATGGTGGCGGTAGCGGTCATGCGGCTTGCTCGAGCCTTGTATCGATTTCATGGCGCAAGAGCGCGAAGTCGAGCGGCTTGGTCAACAGGCCTGTCGCGCCGCGCTCGATTGCCTTCTTTCGTGTTTCAGCGTCGCCATAGGCCGTGATCATGATGACAGGCACGTCCGGCCGCTGCGCCCGCACCTTCGGCAACATCTCCAGCCCGCTCATGCCCGGCATGTTGATGTCCGACAAGATCAGGATCAGCGACGGATCGCGAATTTCCGCCGCGCGCGCCAACGCCACAGGCGCGGACGGCGCAAACTCCATTAAAAAACGGCCAGCGCGCAAATCGCGCCGGAATTGCTGACGGAATAGCGCCTCCACGTCCGGCTCGTCATCGACGACGAGGATGTAAACGCTCATTTGGTGCCTCCAGTATTTGTTAGCGCCGCCGGGCTGCGCGGCAGCGTAATAATGAATTCGGTAAATACGCGGGGTTCGGTATCGACGTTGATCTTGCCGCCGTGCTGTTTCACTATAATGTCGTGACTCATCGACAGCCCGAGGCCGGTGCCCTCGCCTGCGGGCTTGGTGGTGAAGAAGGGATTGAACATCTTCTCCTTCACTTCCTGCGGAATACCGATGCCGTTGTCGCGGATCCGGATTTCCACATTGTTGCCGAGATTTTTCGTCGCTGCGCTCAAGGTTGGCTCGAAACCATCACCGTCGACCTGCTTACGTTTTGTGGCGGCGTAAAAGCCGTTCGAAATCAGGTTGAGGAACACGCGGGTGATTTCCTGCGGGTAAACATCAAGCATGCCCACAGTCGGATCGAGATCTCGCTTGAGAGTGATGTTGAACCCAACCTTTTCGGCGCGAGCGCCGTGATAGGCGAGGTTAAGGCTTTCCTCGACGATTGCGTTGATATCGGCAGGACGGCGTTCGCCAGAGCCCTCGCGCGAATGCAAGAGCATGTTTTTCACGATGGAATCAGCGCGCTTGCCGTGTTGCACCACCTTCTCTAGATTACCCTTGAGCATGTGGGTAAGCTCATCGAGCTCCTCGCGCGTTTTGTCGTCGAGCGAAGCGTTCTTGAGCACGTCGTTTACTTCGTCGATCAATTCGGCTGAGACTGCTGAGAAATTGTTGACGAAATTCAGCGGATTCTTGATTTCGTGGGCAATCCCGGCGGTGAGCTGGCCGAGCGAAGCGAGTTTTTCGGTCTGGATCAGGCGATCTTGCGCGGTGCGCAAGTCATCGAGCGACTGCGAAAGTTCAGTTGTGCGTTCGCGCAACTCGTTCAAGAGGCGAACGTTCTCGATCGCGATTACCGCCTGGTTGGCGAAATTGGCGACGAGCTCGGTCTGTTTTTCGGTGAAAGGCTTAACTTCCTGCCGGTAAATCGTGATCGCGCCGATCAGCTCGTTTTCCTTAAGCATCGGAACAATCATAAGCGATCGCGCTCCGCCAAGATCTGCAAGCGCGACCACATTGGGATGGCCGTCACGATAAGGCGCTTGGGTGCGAAGATCCTCGATCTGGACGGCTTGATGGGTTCGCTCAATCATGCTGAGCCCGCTTTGCGGGTGCGGCTGGATCAGCTTATGTAGCTGCGCTGAAAAATACCGCTCGGGCGCGTTGTGTAGCGCTACCGTTCGAAACCCTCCCTGCTCATGCAAGGTCATTGCGCCGAAATTTGCGCCGCAGATGCGCGTCGCGTTTTGCAACATTTTCTGGAAGACCGGCTTCAGATCGCCTGCCGAAGAACTTATGGTTTCGAGAACCTCTGACGTCGCGGTCTGCTGCTCAAGCGACTCGGTCAATTCCGCCGTGCGTTGCTCGACCTTTTTTTCGAGGTCGGCGTGGGATTCCTGCAAGCGCGCGCCCATTTCGTTGAACTGATCGGCGAGGCCTTCCAGTTCGTCGCCGGTCTTGATCGAGATCCGCTGGGTGAGGTCGCCGGCACCGATGCGTTCGGCGCCGGCACGCAGCGCCTGTATGGGGCCAACCATGCGCCGCGCCAAAAAGATTCCCGCGAATACTGCGAACAGTGAGGCCGCAAGCAGCACGATCGCGAGCCGCTGCAGGGAGGCATAGAGCGGCGCATAGGCCTCCTCGACCGGCAGTTCG
>DATHQA010000322.1:0-3172 GCA_035483375.1 Rhizomicrobium sp.
TGCGCCGCATTTGCCGCCAATGAGAAGCGAGTCGCATTGCGTGTAGTTGCGCGCGCCGCTCGCATGCGGATGCACATTCACAAGCCCGCGATAGGTGTTCTGCGCATGACCCGCGCTGATGCCTTTCGAGATGATACGCGAGCGCGTGTTGCGGCCGAGATGCAGCATCTTCGTGCCGGTATCGGCCTGCTGGAAATTGTTCGTGATCGCGATGGAATAGAATTCACCCACGCTGTCGTCGCCGCGCAGGATGCAGCTTGGATATTTCCATGTGATGGCAGAGCCGGTTTCGACTTGCGTCCACGAAATCTTCGAGCCTCGCCCGCGGCAATCGCCGCGCTTCGTGACGAAATTGTAGATACCGCCGCGGCCTTCCTCATCGCCCGGATACCAGTTCTGCACGGTCGAATATTTGATCTCCGCGCCATTGAGCGCAACAAGTTCGACGACGGCTGCGTGCAACTGGTTCTCATCGCGCTTGGGCGCGGTGCAGCCTTCGAGGTAACTCACATACGCGCCTTCGTCCGCGATGATGAGCGTACGTTCGAATTGGCCCGTCTCGCTCGCGTTGATGCGGAAATATGTGGAAAGCTCCATGGGGCAGCGAACGCCCTTCGGCACATAAACGAAACTGCCGTCCGAGAACACGGCGGAATTGAGCGTGGCGAAGAAATTGTCGGTCACGGGCACGACAGAGCCCAGAT
The DNA here is from genome assembly GCA_035483375.1 of Rhizomicrobium sp. Classification (GTDB taxonomy): domain Bacteria; phylum Pseudomonadota; class Alphaproteobacteria; order Micropepsales; family Micropepsaceae; genus Rhizomicrobium. The sequence continues at coordinate 705 of DATHQA010000322.1, forward strand.
ATTTGCGCACGAGATCGCCGTGATCGCGGATCGCCTCCGACATCGGGCAGAAGATCACGCCCGCTTCGCCGAGCTTGGCCTTGAAGGTTGTGGCGACAGAAACGGAGTCGAACACCGCATCCACCGCGACGCCGGAAAGCAGTTTCTGTTCGTGCAGCGGTATGCCGAGCTTGGCATAGGTTTCGAGCAGCTTGGGATCGACTTCATCGAGGCTTTGCGCCTTCGGGCCGGATTTCGGCGCGGCGTAGTAGTACGCGTCTTCGTAATCGATCTTCTGATAATGCACGCGCGCCCATGTGGGTTCGCGCATTTCGCGCCAACGGCGATAGGCGGAAAGACGCCATTCCAGCATCCATTCCGGCTCGCCCTTCTTGGCCGAAATGAAACGGACCGTGTCTTCGGTGAGGCCCTTCGGCGCGCGCTCCATCTCGATATCGGTGACGAAACCGTATTTGTATTTGTCGCCGAGAGCGGCGACTTTTTCTTTTGTTTCTGCGACAGCGGCCATGTTGATCCTCACGCTGCCGCGCGCGCACGAATGCGCGAGTGGAGTTTCTGGAGCGAAGCGATGGCGGCATAGACATCTTCTTCCGCCGAATTCCAGCCGAAGCTCACGCGCAATGCACAAGATGCGAGTTCATCCGCCACGCCCATCGCCTTCAACACATGCGAGGATTTCACTTTGCCGGAGGAGCATGCGGCGCCCGAACTCACCGTCACGCCATCGAGATCGAGCGCGATGATTGCGGTTTCGGCGGCGAGGCCCGGCAGTGCAAAATTGGATGTGTTGGCGAGGCGCGGCACGTTTGCGCCGAAGATAATGGCCTCTTTCGGCAAACGCGATTCAAAATGGTCGCGCAAAGCGGCGACCTGCGGAGCATCAAAATTACGTGCAGCTTTTGCGGCGGCGCCAAAACCAGCAATGCCGGAAAGATTCTCCGTCCCTGCGCGGCGGCCGCGTTCCTGACCACCGCCAAGAATCTGCGCCGAGAGCGGCGCATCCCGTTTCGCGATAAGCGCGCCCACACCTTGCGGGCCGCCGATCTTGTGCGCGGAAAGCGTAAGATAATCGGCATACGGATAATCGAGCGCGATCTTGCCCGCGGCCTGTATCGCATCGATAAGCAGCAGCGCACCATGTTCCTTCGTGAGGGAAGCGATCTCCGCGATGGGCTGGATCACGCCGGTTTCGTTATTCGCGGCCATCGCGGCGATGAGCGCGCGGCCTTTGCCTTCGCGCAATTGCACGCGCAACGCAGCGAGATCGATCATGCCGTCCGGTGCGACGGGAATGATTTCCACGCGCAGGCCTGCCGCGCGTTCGGCAAGCGCCGTCGCATTCGCGAGAATGGAATCGTGTTCGATAGCCGACACGAACAATCGCGTCAGGCGCCCGCCTGCTTCGGCAGCACCCGCAACCGCGCCGCATAACGCAAGCGTATTCGCTTCCGTGCCGCCGCTCGTGAAAATCACATCGGCGGGATCGGCGCCGGCCAATACGGCCACTTGCTCGCGCGCGCCTTCGACAATCTCGCGTGCGGCGCGTCCGCGTGCATGCACAGAGGACGGATTGCCGCCAACGTCCAATGCGCGTTCCACCGCGGCGCGCGCTTCCGGCCGCAATGGCGATGTGGCGTTGTGATCGAGATAATGCATGTCAGGCCGCCGCGCGATCCTCGCTCAAGGGGCAACGCGCCCGGCCCAGCACGCGCTTCTCCACCACATCGGCGAGCGTCACTGCGGCAAGGAACACATGGATCTGATGGCCCAGTTCTTCCCACAGATCATGCGTGATGCAGCGCGCATTCGTGCCCATGCAGCCCTTGCCCGTGCCGCTTTTGCAGCGCGTGGCGGAAAGCGGCTCGTCCACCGCAAGCACGATGTCGGCAATGCGCGTTTCGTCGGACGCCCGCATGAGGCGATAGCCGCCTCCCGGCCCGCGCACGCTGCGCACCAATCCGCCACGGCGAAGCTTGGCGAACAATTGCTCGAGATAGGACAGCGAAATCTCCTGGCGCGCCGAAATCTCGGCGAGCGGCACCGCGCGATTCTCGCGCCCATGCGCCGCCAGATCGGCCATCGCCATCACGGCATAGCGTCCCTTCGTGCTGAGTTTCATGGCTGCCTCCTTCGCGTTTCTGCTTGCCTGTTGAGGGGCGCTTTGGTGTATGAAGGCCGCCCGAGGCGCGCAGGGCGCAATTTCCTGACTGGTATAGGTATCCTGAGTATGCTGGTCAAGTATTACGACTGCGTGACAAGACGACTTCAGTAACGGATTGATTCTCCTGATGTTTTTATCGAAAAGCCGGCGCGTAAAATCCGAGCAAAATACTGGGATAACCTATGCCTGACATCATCCTCACGGGGTCTGCAGGCCGTATCGAGACTCGCTATCAGCGGCAAAAGGCGCAAGGCGCGCCCATGGCGCTCGTGCTGCACCCGCATCCGCAGTTCGGCGGCACAATGAA
>DATHQA010000323.1:0-6510 GCA_035483375.1 Rhizomicrobium sp.
ATCATCGGCGATTGTTTGCAGCGCCTGTTCCGCGCCAATGGCTGGCATGTCGTCAGCGATGTGCATCTGGGCGATTGGGGTTTGCAGATGGGCCAGCTCATCAGCGAGATCGGCCGCAGAGGCATCGCGCCCATTTATTTCGACGCGAATTTCAATGGTCCGTATCCGGAGCAATCGCCGGTAACGATGGACGATCTCGAAGAGATTTATCCGGCCGCAGCCGCCGCATGCAAAACCGATCCCGCGCACTTGGAAGAGGCGCGCGCCGCGACCGCCGAATTGCAAGCGGGCCGCGCGGGCTATCGCGCGCTGTGGCAGCATTTCGTCGATGTTTCCGAGAAAGGCCTCACGCGCGAATATGACAGCCTCGGCGTGCATTTCGATCTGTGGAAAGGCGAGGCGAGCGTCGATGCGCTCGTAGCGCCGATGATCGACGATCTGAAAGCGCGCGGTCTTGCGGAGGGAAGCGAAGGCGCGCTTGTCGTGCGCATTGAGGAGCCGAACGATAAAAAAGAAATGCCGCCGCTGATCCTGCTTAAATCGGACGGCGCGGTGCTTTACGGCACGACCGATTTGGCCACGATCGTCGATCGCGTGCGCGAGCAGAATCCCGATCTCATTCTCTATGTCGTGGATCAGCGCCAGCACACGCATTTCGAACAGGTGTTCCGCGCCGCGCGCAAAGCGGGCCTCAACGGTCACGCCGAACTCGAACATGCGGGCTTCGGCACGATGAACGGCGCGGACGGCAAGCCGTTCAAAACGCGCGCGGGCGGCGTGATGAAACTCTACGACCTCATCGCGATGGTCACGGACGAAGCGAAGAAACGCCTCGCCGAACAGGGCATCGGCGCGGATTATTCCGAAAGCGAACAGGCGGATATCGCGCGGCAGGTCGGCCTCGCCACGCTCAAATTCGCCGATCTCTCGAACCACCGGCTGACGGACTACATTTTCGATCTCGCGCGCTTCTCGCGGTTCGAAGGCAAGACCGGGCCTTATCTGCAATATGCCGCCGTGCGCATCCAATCGATCCTGCGCAAGGCGGCGGACGAAGGACGCGCGTCCTCCGCGCCCGCCGTGCATTCGGCGGAGGAGCGCGCGCTCGCGTTGCGCCTGCTCGCGATGCCCGATGTGTTCGAGGCCGCGCAGGCCAAACGCGCGCCGAATCTGTTGTGCGATTACGCGTTCAGCCTGGCGCAGGAATTCAGCCGCTTCTATTCCGAGCACCATATCCTTTCGGAAACCGACGCGAATTTGCGCAGCACCCGCCTCGCGCTCTGCAAGGTTACACTCGATTCACTGTCGAAAAGCCTGAATATCCTGGGGATAGAAGTTCCCGCGCGCATGTGAACAGGTCGTGACGCGAGCCGCTTTTCGTTGACTCGCCACATCACCTCTTTATGATGCGCTGCAACGTCCGCGTCCGCAGCGATGCGCATGCGTGACGGCTATCAATCGACCCCTCGCGGGAGAGATCTGCTCAGCAGGCGCCGAAGGAGCAACCGCCCGGAAACTCTCAGGCAAAAGGACCGCGAAGGAGATGGAATTCTGGAAAGCAGGGCGGCGCGTGCCGCTCTCACCGAAGGGGTAACTCGCCAAGGCGGGGAAATCTCTCAGGTCCGATGACAGAGGGCGCGCGTTATCCGGTTCGCCGGGCACGCGCCCACAAACGCATCGGACGTCATGGCTGAAACCGAAACATTGTGCCGCACGCCGCTTCACGCGCTCCATCTGGAGCTTGGCGGGAAGATGGTGCCGTTCGCGGGCTATGAGATGCCTGTGCAATATCCGGCGGGCATCCTGAAAGAGCATCTGCATACGCGCGCCGCAGCCGGGCTATTCGATGTCTCGCATATGGGGCAGCGCTTTCTCGTCGGGCCCGATCATGAAACGACGGCGCGTGCTCTGGAGGCGTTTACACCGGGCGAGTTTGTGAGCCTGGGTCATGGCCGCATGCGCTATTCGCTGTTGCTGAACGGTGATGGCGGCATTGTGGATGATCTCATGGTCACGCGCTCGCAATCGACGGAGGACGATGGCACGCTTGGTCTGGTTGTGAATGCCTCGCGCAAGGAAGTGGATGACGAATTCATTCGTGCGCGTTTGCCGAAGAATGTCGAACTTGTTCTGAGAGACGATCGTGCGTTGCTCGCACTGCAAGGTCCGGCTTCGGAAGCGGTTCTTGCGCGGCATTGCTCAAAGGCTGTGTCGCTTTCATTCATGATGGCGACAAGTACGGAATTCGACGGAATCGATTGCTCCGTCTCGCGCTCCGGTTACACGGGCGAAGACGGTTACGAAATTTCGGTGTCCGCGAGATATGCCGAACGCGTTGCGCGCGCGCTGCTCGCCGAACCGGAAGTTTTGCCCATCGGTCTAGGCGCGCGGGATTCGCTGCGTCTCGAAGCGGGGCTTTGCCTCTACGGCCATGACGTGGATGAGACGATCGATCCTGTCGAAGCCAATCTTGCGTTCGCCATCGGCAAGCGCCGCAAAACGGAAAAGGATTTTCCGTCTGCCGAGAAGATCGTGAGCGCACTTTCGAATGGTGCCGCGAAAAAGCGCGTTGGCATTCGTCCGCTCGGTCAGGCACCCGCGCGTGAAGGCACGGAGATCGCCGACAAGCAGGGCCGTATCATCGGTCGTATCACAAGCGGCGGTTTCGGGCCGAGCCTCAACGCGCCCGTTGCGATGGGATACGTAGAAGCACAATTCTCAGCTGACGGGACCGAAATCGATCTTTTGGTGCGTGGCCGTGCAATGCCAGCGCGCGTGTCGCCCATGCCTTTCGTACCGCATCGCTACAAACGCGCAAATTGAAGGTGGGATAAAATGAGTGAAATCCGATTTACCGATCAGCATGAATGGGTGCGCGTCGATGGCGGCGAAGCGACCATCGGCATCACGAAATATGCCGCCGAACAATTGGGCGATGTCGTTTACGTCGAATTGCCCGAAGCGGGCCGCAAGCTCGGCGCGGGCGCGGAAGCCGCCGTTGTCGAAAGCGTGAAGGCTGCAAGCGAAGTCTATGCACCCATTGGCGGAGAGGTTGTCGTGGCAAATAACACGCTCGCAGGCGATCCTGCCAAGGTCAACGCCGATCCGGAAGGCGAGGGGTGGTTCTTCAGGATCAAAGTTGCAGATGCGGGCGAACTTGGAAAACTTATGAGTGAAACCCAATATGCGGAATATGTGAAAGGCCTCTAGATGCGCTATCTGCCCCTCGATCAGCATGATCGCGCCTCGATGCTTGCGCGCATCGGTGCGCGCGATATCGATGCGCTGTTCCGCGACGTGCCGCGCTCTGCGATTGTTTCACGTGGAGCATTCGATCTGCCCGATCATCAGGGCGAGATGGATGTTGAACGCGCGCTTTCGCGTCTTGCGTCGCGGAATGTGGCGTCGGGTGCTATGCCCTTTTTCTGCGGCGCCGGCGCCTATCGCCATCATGTGCCCGCTGCTGTCGACCATCTGATCCAGCGGTCCGAGTTCCTCACCTCCTACACGCCCTATCAGCCGGAAATCGCGCAGGGCACGCTGCAATATTTATTCGAATTCCAGACACAGGTGGCGCTGCTTACAGGTATGGAGGTCGCCAATGCCTCCATGTACGACGGCTCGACTGCCGCCGCCGAAGCCGTGCTTATGGCGCAGCGCATCACGCGCCGTTCGAAAGCGGTGCTGTGCGGCGGTCTGCATCCGCATTATGCCGAAACGATTGAAACGGTAGCCACGCTTTCAGGCAGCGTCTCGCGCACACCGGTGATGCCCGGCCGGGCTGCCGATCTCGCTACGCTCATCGATGATGAAACAGCCTGTGTCGTCGTACAAAGCCCCGATGTGTTCGGTCTCATACGCAATCTGCGTCCGATTGCCGACGCAGCGCATGCCAAGGGCGCGTTGTTGATTGTTGTGATCACTGAAGTGGTTTCGCTAGGGCTTATCGAACCGCCCGGTGCGATGGGCGCGGATATTGTCGCGGCGGAAGGCCAATCGCTCGGCAATGGTCTTAATTTCGGCGGGCCCTATGTCGGCCTGCTTGCAACGCGCGAGAAATTCCTGCGCCAGATGCCCGGCCGCCTTGTGGGCGAGACGGTCGATGCAGAAAACAAACGCGGTTTCGTGCTGACGCTTTCTACGCGCGAGCAGCACATCCGCCGCGAGAAGGCTACGAGCAATATCTGCACAAATTCGGGATTGTGTTGCCTCGCTTTCACGATCCATTTGTCATTGCTCGGCGAAGAAGGCTTCACGCGATTGGCGCGCATCAATCATGCGCGCGTATCAATGCTCGCGGAACGCTTGGCGGATTTACCCGGTGTTGAACTGGTGACGCCGTCCTTCTTCAATGAGTTCACAATCCGCTTGCCGAGGCCGGCTGCGGAGATTGTCGATAAGCTTGTCGCAAAAAATATCATTGGCGGCGTTCCTGCCTCGCGGCTCATGCCGCATGAGCCGGAGGCGCGAAACCTGCTCATCGTCGCTGCGACCGAAACAAACACCGATGAGGATTGCAAGGCCTTCGCCACGGCACTTTCGGAGGTTCTGTCATGATGAACAATCAAGGCCGTCCGACACAGAGCACGCAGACGCAACCGAGCGAGTTGCCGACGATTTCCGGCGACCGCGGTCTCGATCACGAAGAGAAACTCATTTTCGAACTCGGCCGCACGGATGTGGCGGGCGTCGATCTTCCGTGTACGGATGTTTCGGACGCGCGCCTCGGCGGTTTGCGCCGCAAAGGCGCCATCGGTTTGCCGGGGCTGTCGGAGCCGGAAGTCGTGCGCCATTATGTGCGTCTGTCGCGCATGAATTACGCGATCGATGCGGGGCTTTACCCACTAGGCTCCTGCACGATGAAGCACAATCCGCGTCTCAATGAGAAGATGGCACGGCTGCCGGGCTTTTCCGACCTGCATCCGCTTGCCCCGCAGCAGACGACACAAGGCGCGCTTGCGCTCATCGCGGAATTGTCGCGCTGGCTCACCGAACTGACCGGAATGCCCGCCGTCGCAATGTCGCCGAAGGCTGGCGCACATGGCGAATTGTGCGGACTGCTCGCCATTCGCGCAGCACTCGAAGCGCGCGGCGAGAAACGCACGCGCATTCTCGTCCCGCAATCCGCGCACGGCACGAACCCCGCGACCGCGACGCTTGCGGGTTTCACGGTCGATGAAGTGCCCGCGAAAGCGGACGGCCATATCGATGACGAAGCGTTGCGCGCGAAACTTGGCCCCGATGTCGCCGCGATCATGCTCACCAATCCCAACACGTGCGGATTGTTCGAGCGCCGTGTCATCGAAATCGCGGATGCCGTGCACAGGGCAGGCGCGTATTTCTATTGCGACGGCGCGAATTTCAATGCGATTGCGGGCCGTGTGCGCCCTGGTGATCTCGGCATCGACGCGATGCACATCAATCTTCACAAGACATTTTCGACGCCGCATGGCGGCGGCGGGCCGGGTGCGGGACCTGTCGTGCTGTCGGCGGCGCTTGCGCCTTTCGCGCCGTTGCCGCTGCTCGTGCATGACGCGAGCGGTTTCAGGCTTATCGAAAGCCGCGACGATGCGCCGGACGGTGCAAAACCCTTCGGCCGGATGTGCGCGTTTCATGGCCAGATGGGCATGTTCGTGCGCGCGCTATCCTACATGCTCAGTCATGGCGCGGACGGCATCCGTCAGGCGTCCGAAGATGCCGTGCTGTCGGCCAATTACATTCTCGCGTCGCTGAAGGATGTGATGAGCGCGCCGTTTGGCGAGGGCCCGTGCATGCATGAGGCGCTGTTCGACGATTCCTTCCTCGAAGGCGCCGGCGTCACGACGCTCGATTTCGCGAAGGCGATGATCGATGAGGGCTATCATCCGATGACGATGTATTTCCCGCTTGTCGTTCATGGCGCGATGCTGATCGAACCCACGGAATCGGAATCGCGCGAAAGCCTCGATCGTTTCATCCATGTGTTGCGCACGCTCGCGCTTGAGGCGAAGGCGGGCAAGCGCGAACGCTTCGATGGTGCGCCGCGTTTTGCGCCGCGCCGGCGTCTCGACGAAACGCTCGCCGCGCGCAAACCTGTTCTTCGCTGGAAGCCGAAAGAGCAGGCAGCACAAGCTGCTGAATAACGGCCGCCGAATAAAAAAAGCCCCGCGGGTGGAGAGAGTCCGCGGGGCATAGGGTTTGGAGGCTTACAAGGCTAGAAATTCAGGAGCAGGTTCTCACTTTCATTCCGGTGGGAACCCTGGTGCCGGCATCGCCACAGGCCTTGTCGAGCTGAGGCTGTGTCAGGCCCCTGGCGCGCGTGAGATCCGTGCCTTTGATGCTGGCGATCGAGAGATTCGCGTTTGTGAAATCGGCGCCGTCGAGGTGGGCATGGGCGAGGTTCGCGCCCGATAGATCCGCGCCGCGGAACGATGCGCCTTTGAAATCCGCATAAGACATGCACATGAGCACGAGCGTCGCGCCGTCGAACCGCGCGCCTTCGAGATTGCCCTGCTTCACGCATTGGTTGGT